>NZ_KV800287.1:187923-250216 GCF_001810205.1 Pseudomonas sp. HMSC076A11
CGCGGCAGCGGCGGCGGCCTTTTTCTTGGCGGCCTCGACGGCGGCTTTCTTCTTCGCCGCTTCCGCAGCAGCCTTCTTCTTGGCCTCCTCGGCCGCTTTCTTCTTCGCGTCCTCGGCTGCCTTTTTCTTGGCGTCGTCAGCGGCCTTTTTCTTGGCCTCGTCCTCGGCGCGCTTCTTAGCTATGTCAGCCTGCTTCTTCTGTTCGGCGGCCTTGGCCTCGGCAGCTTTCTTGGCTTCATCGGCCTTCTTCGCCTCGGCGGCTTTCTGGGCCTCGGCCTTTCGAGCCTCGTCAGCCTTCTTTTGTTCCGCCGCTTTCGCAGCAGCGACCTGCTGCTGTTCCAGCTTTTGTTGCTCGAGTTTCTGCTGCTCGAGCTTCTTCTGTTCGAGCTGCTCGACTTCGTATTGCTTGGAGGCGGTCTTCTTCGCCTCGCCAGCGATCTTCTGGTTGGTCTGGGTCGTCGCCTGGCTCTTCGACTTGAGCTGGTAGAGCGTGGCCTGCACGATCGGCTTGGAGGGAGGAAGCTCCGGAGCAAACGCCCAGCTGACGAACAGCATGGCGAAGATCAGAACGTGCAGGACCACCGCCAGGACGACGGGCCAGAAATAACTCTCGGAAGGCGAGCGCTCGAACTGTTGCTTCAAGATCAGGGGGCCTCGGTAATCAACCCGACGTTGGGCACACCGGCCTGCTGCAAGGCACCCATGGCGCCAACCACCGCACCATAGTTCACCGCCTTGTCGCCGCGGATGAATACCTGGGTGTCCGGACGGGCACTCATGATCTTGGTGACTGCATCGGTCATCTGTTCCAACGACACGGCACTATCGGTCTGTTTTTCAGTATCCACTTCGCTGCCGACGTTCCAGTAATAGGAACCGTCGGCCTTCACCGAAAGGGTCAGGACCTGCTTGTTGTTGTCCTGAGGCAACGCCTCGCTGGACACCTTCGGCAGGTCGACCTTGACCCCCTGGTTAAGCATCGGTGCGGTCACCATGAAAATCACCAGCAGTACCAGCATCACGTCGATGTAAGGCACCACGTTCATTTCCGCGACCGGCTTGCGCTTGTGACGAACCCTTGCCATATCGGCTTACCTCTCAGTCGTCTTAGTCGTCGCTGGTGTGCACCTTGCGGTGCAGGATGCCCTGGAACTCGTCGGCGAAGGTGTAGTAACGACCGATCAGCATCTCAGAACGTGCGGAGAAGCGGTTGTAGGCGATGACCGCCGGGATCGCGGCGAACAGGCCGATGGCGGTAGCGATCAGCGCTTCGGCGATACCCGGGGCGACGGTGGCCAGGGTTGCCTGCTGCACGGTGGCCAGGCCACGGAAGGAGTTCATGATACCCCAGACGGTACCGAACAGGCCGACGTACGGGCTGGTGGAACCGACGGTTGCCAGGAATGGCAGGCTGGCTTCGAGTTTCTCCTCCTCACGGGAGATGGCCACACGCATGGCGCGCGCCACGCCCTCCATCACCGCATCGGGATCGACGCCGGGCTGCTGGCGCAGACGGGAAAACTCCTTGAAGCCGGCACGGAAGATCTGCTCGACGCCGGAGTCCGGGTCCGGATTGCTACCGGCCTGGCGGTACAGCTTGGACAGGTCGATGCCCGACCAGAAGCGTTCTTCGAAAGCATCCAGTGCCTTCTTGGCGGCGCGCATGGCATTGCCGCGCTGGAAAATCATGATCCAGGATGTGACCGAGGCGGCCACGAGGGTCAGCATGACCAGCTGCACCACGATACTGGCGTTGCTGATCAGGCTCCACATGGAGGTATGGTCGACGACGTTCGGTTCCACTTTAATCTCCTGCTGAAAAAGAATCCGGGCTTCCGGCAAAAGCCGCACGCAACGTTTCGGGGATAGCACGTGGCTTCAGGGTGTCCGCTCGCACGCACGCCACCAGGAACCGCCCCTCGCAGAGCAGGACGGAGTCCGACGCTCGACGAACCTGTTGACGAAACTTCAGGCTCGCCCGGTTCAACTCCTCGACCTCGGCGCTGACAAGCAGTTCATCATCGAGCTTGGCCGGGGCGTGGTAACGCGCCTCGGCGGAGTGCACGACGAACAGCAGATTGTCGCCGACCAGTTGCGATTGGGCGAACCCCAAAGCTCGCAGCCGCTCGGTCCGAGCCCGTTCCATGAACTTGAGATAGTTGACGTAATAGACGATGCCGCCGGCATCCGTGTCCTCGTAATAGACCCGGAAACGCTGCTGGAACGGCTTTCCCCCGTGTTGCGCGCGCATACTCTAGAACCAAGTCCCGGCTTTGCCAATCGGCAATCGCCCACAAATGCAATTAATTACCATCTTCAGACGTGAACAGATCCGTCGTCACCCCCGGCCCCAACCTTTTCGGAATATTCAGGCCAAAGTGCAGGTACGCATGGCGTGTTACCACGCGCCCCCGCGGTGTCCGCATGATGTAGCCCTGCTGGATCAGATAGGGCTCCAGTACATCTTCGATCGTGTGCCGCTCCTCGCTCAACGCCGCAGCCAAGTTGTCGATTCCTACAGGCCCGCCATCGAACTTGTCGATCATGGTCAGCAACAGACGACGGTCGAGGTGGTCGAAGCCACGCTCGTCGACATCGAGCAGGTTCAATGCCTTGTCGGCGATCACCCGGGTAATGTCGCCCTGCCCCCGGACCTCGGCGAAGTCGCGTACCCGGCGCAGCAGGCGATTGGCGATTCGCGGCGTACCGCGGGCGCGCTTGGCGATTTCCGCCGCGCCCTGCGGCTCGATCTCCAGGCCGAGAATGCCGGCCGACCGACTGACGATGGTCGCCAGGTCCTCGACGTTGTAGAACTCCAGGCGCTGGACGATACCGAAGCGATCGCGCAGTGGATTGGTCAGCATGCCGGCACGGGTGGTCGCGCCGACCAGGGTGAACGGCGGCAGGTCCAGCTTGATGGAGCGGGCCGCGGGCCCTTCGCCGATCATGATGTCCAGCTGGAAATCTTCCATGGCCGGATACAGCACTTCTTCGACGATGGGCGAAAGACGGTGGATCTCGTCGACGAACAGGACGTCGCCGGCCTCCAGGTTAGTCAGCAACGCGGCGAGATCGCCGGGACGCTCGAGCACCGGCCCGGAAGTACTCTTGATGGAAACGCCCATTTCCTGGGCGATGATATTCGCCAGGGTCGTCTTGCCCAGCCCCGGCGGACCGAAGATCAGCGTATGGTCGAGCGCCTCCTGGCGGCCGCGCGCGGCATGGATGAACAGCTCCATCTGCTCGCGCACGCTGGGCTGGCCGATGTAGTCGGCCAGCTTCAGCGGGCGAATGGCGCGGTCCAGCTGCTCATCGCGTTCGCGACCGGAAATGGCGGATATGAGGCGATCAGGCTCGATCATCGGGCGCCACCTAGACCATGCCCTTCAGGGCCTGGCGGATCATTTCTTCGCTGGACAAATCCTCTCCCGGTACGGCTGCGACGGCACGACTGGCTTCCTGTGGCTTGAAGCCGAGGGCGATCAGCGCGCTGACTGCATCGGCCTCGGCGCTTGAGACTGTAGCGCTGGCACGGGGTTCCATCACCAACGGTGCAATCGTGGGCATGTTTTCCCAAGCCTTGAAGCGGTCCTTCAACTCCACCAGCAGGCGCTCGGCGGTCTTCTTGCCAACACCGGGGATCTTCACCAGGGTGGAGGTGTCCTGTGCCTGGACGCAACGCACCAGTTCGTCCACTTCCAGGCCCGACATCAGCGCCAGGGCCAGTTTCGGACCCACGCCGTTGAGCCGGATCAGCTCACGGAACAGCTCTCGCTCGCGCTTTTCGGCGAAGCCATAGAGCAAGTGCGCATCCTCACGCACAACCAGATGGGTATGCAAGGTCACCGGCTCGCCCACCGAAGGCAACCGATAGAGGGTCGTCATCGGCACTTCCACTTCATAGCCGACGCCATTCACATCGAGGATCAGGTGTGGCGGCTGTTTCTCCGCCAGGGTGCCACGCAAGCGTCCGATCACGAAGAGCTTTCCTTATTCAAAGACGCAGGCGCCCGCCACGTCGGCGTGCGCCCACCAGGCCATGGGGGACCAGACTCTGTTGGGTATGGGCATGACACAGGGCGATGGCCAGGGCGTCGGAGGCATCGATCTGCGGTTTCTGGGTCAGCTTCAACAGATGCATGACCATCATCTGCACCTGCTGCTTGTCTGCACCGCCGGTCCCCACGACTGCCTGCTTGACCTGCGAGGCGGTGTACTCCGCCACGCTCAACCCCTCCTCCATTGCCGCGACGATGGCCGCCCCCCGCGCCTGCCCCAGCTTCAGGGCCGAATCGGCGTTGCGCGCCATGAACACCTGCTCGATGCTCAGGGCCGTCGGGCCATGGGTGCGGATCACCTCGCGGACGCTGCGAAACACCACGTGTAGACGCTCGTGCAAGGGGCCATTACCGGTCCGTATACATCCGGACGCCACGTATTCGCAACCGCGCGCCGTTTCCCGCACCACGCCGAAGCCGGTGATGCGCGAGCCCGGGTCAATCCCTAGAATCAAAGTCATAAGCTGGATACTAAAAGCCGGAAGCGGGGTTCGAACGCATCAAGCGTACCCCACTTCCGGCTTCGCGTTATCGCTCCGATCGGCTCAGCCGAGCTGCGCCATCACGTCGTCCGGGATATCGGCATTGGAATAGACGTTCTGCACGTCGTCCAGGTCCTCGAGCATGTCGATCAGCTTGAGCACCTTCTGCGCGGTTTCCAGGTCCAGGGTCGCGGTGGTCGAAGGGATCATGGTGACTTCGGCTTCGTCGCCCTTGAATCCGGCGGCGGCCAGCGCCTCGTTCACCGAAATGAAGTCGGCGAAGGTGGTGAACACGTCGATGGAGCCATCGTCGTTGACTACCACGTCATCGGCGCCAGCCTCCAGGGCCGCATCCATCAGCGCTTCCTCGTCCACGCCGGGAGCGAAGCTGATCTGTCCCTTGCGCTCGAACATGTAGGCGACCGAACCATCGGTGCCCAGGTTGCCGCCACACTTGCTGAAGGCATGACGCACTTCGGCAGCGGTACGGTTGCGGTTGTCGGTCATCGCCTCGACGATGATCGCTACGCCGCTCGGCGCATAACCTTCATAGGAAAGCTCGACCATGTTGTCGGCATCGTTGGAGCCGACGCCGCGCGCAATGGCACGATCGATGGTATCGCGGGTCATGTTGGCGGTCAGCGCCTTGTCCACGGCCAGGCGCAGACGCGGGTTGTCCGCCGGGACGCCGCCGCCCTGCCTTGCAGCGACGGTCAGCTCACGGATCAGCTTGGTAAAGATCTTGCCTTTCTTGGCATCTTGCCGCTCTTTGCGGTGCTTGATGTTGGCCCATTTAGAATGACCAGCCATAACTCACTCCGTATTGCTCTCTCGGCAGGAGGCGCCGCAAGCGGCGCCTCCGCGGGTTGATTCGAATCACTCGGCCTTCGGCTGCTCGCGCAGGCGAATGTGCAGCTCGCGCAGGGCCTTGCCGTCCACGGAACCCGGTGCCTGGGTCATGACGTCGCCAGCGCTCTGGGTCTTCGGGAAGGCGATCACTTCGCGGATCGACGATGCACCGGTCATCAGCATGACCAGGCGATCCAGGCCGAAGGCCAGGCCGCCATGCGGCGGCGCACCGTACTTGAGCGCGTCGAGCAGGAAGCCGAATTTCTCTTCCTGTTCCGCCTCGTCGATGCCCAGCACACGGAACACCGCCTGCTGCATGGACTTGTCATGGATACGGATGGAACCGCCACCCAGCTCGGTACCGTTGAGCACCATGTCGTAGGCGCGGGAAAGCGCCGCGCCCGGATTGGCCTCAAGCTCGGCCGGGGTGCACTTGGGCGAGGTGAACGGGTGGTGCAGCGCGGACAGCGAGCCGTCGTCGTTCTCCTCGAACATCGGGAAGTCCACGACCCACATGGGCGCCCACTCCCGGGTGAGCAGCTTGAGGTCATGGCCGACCTTGATACGCAGCGCGCCCAGGGCATCGCAAACGATCTTGGCCTTGTCGGCGCCAAAGAACACGATGTCGCCGTCGACCGCGCCAACGCGATCGAGGATCACGTTCAGGTTGGCCTCGGGGATGAACTTCACGATCGGCGACTGCAGACCTTCCACGCCCTTGGCGCGCTCGTTGACCTTGATGTAGGCCAGGCCCTTGGCACCATAGATGCCGACGAACTTGGTGTAGTCGTCGATCTGGCTGCGCGGCATGGAGGCGGCGCCCGGCACACGCAGGGCGGCGACACGCCCCTTCGGATCGTTGGCCGGACCGGAGAAGACCTTGAACTCCACTTCCTTCAACTGGTCGGCGACGTCCACCAACTCCAGCGGGATGCGCAGGTCGGGCTTGTCCGAACCGTAGCGGCGCATGGCCTCTTCGAACGGCATGTGCGGGAACTCGTCGAACTCGACATCCAGCACTTCCTTGAACAGCTGGCGCACCATCTTCTCGGTGATGCCGATGATGTCGCTCTCGTCGAGGAAGCTGGTCTCGATGTCGATCTGGGTGAATTCCGGCTGGCGGTCGGCACGCAGGTCCTCGTCACGGAAGCACTTGGCGATCTGGTAGTAGCGATCGAAGCCGGCGACCATCAGCAGTTGCTTGAACAACTGCGGCGACTGCGGCAGGGCGAAGAAGTGGCCCGGGTAGGTACGGCTCGGCACCAGGTAGTCGCGCGCGCCTTCCGGCGTCGGCCGGCCGAGGATCGGGGTCTCGACGTCGAGGAAGCCGTTGTCGTCCAGGTAGCGGCGAATGCTGCTGGTGATGCGCGCGCGCAGCTTCAGCTTGGCGGCCATCTCCGGACGACGCAGGTCGATGAAGCGGTAGCGCAGGCGGGTTTCCTCGCCCACATCGGAGTATTCATCCAACGGGAACGGCGGAGTCTCGGCCTGGTTCAGCACTTCCAGTTCGTAGCCCAGTACCTCGATGGAGCCAGACGCCATGTTCGGGTTGCGCGCGCCTTCAGGGCGCAGGCGCACCTTGCCGGTGATCTTCACCACGAACTCGCTGCGCACCCGGTCGGCCTTGGCGAAGGTTTCCGCACGGTCCGGATCGAACACCACCTGGGCCAGCCCCTCGCGATCGCGCACATCGAGGAAGATCACTCCACCATGGTCGCGGCGGCGGTGAACCCAACCGCAAAGGGTGACTTCCTGGCCGTCCAGGCTCTCGTTCAGTTGGCCGCAATAGTGGCTGCGCATCATGGTGTGGTTCGCTTCTCGTAAGTCTTGGATTCTGTGGAGCCGCCGGCTGCCTGGCGACCATTGCCGGGCTCTCGCCGGCCCTGACCGAGCACCGGAACCATCGGTACGCCCCCGGAAGGACATCTCCCGCGCTGCCCGGTGAACGGCAACGGCGAAGCACCCGCATCCGGGCCCACTTCGCATTGAAGGCGGGGATTATAGCCTGAAAAATCCATGGCTTGCAGCCAGCCCCGCCGGCCTGTCACGCGGGAAGCCAGGCCGTTGAACGGAAGCATTTCGCCTCCCCCTGCGAACCATTCGCTTGACCGGGCAGTCGGAATAGATTCTCCCTATCGCCGCCTTTGACATAGACCAAGAGCGCTGGGAAAAACCCTGTGTTAGCCTCACTCCAACTGTTTCGGAGTGCCCCATTCACAAGGCCGACTGAAAGGAGAACGCCATGGAAATCAATATCGGAATCGGCGAACAGGATCGCGCAGCCATTGCCGAGGGCCTGTCGCGGCTACTGGCCGACACCTACACCCTCTACCTGAAAACCCACAACTTCCACTGGAACGTCACCGGCCCGATGTTCAACACGCTGCACCTGATGTTCGAAGGCCAGTACACCGAACTGGCCGTTGCCGTGGACGACATCGCCGAGCGCATCCGGGCCCTGGGCTTCCCGGCGCCCGGCACCTACGCCGCCTACGCCCGCCTCTCGTCCATCAAGGAGGAGGAAGGCGTTCCGGAAGCCGAGGAGATGATCCGGCAACTGGTCCAGGGTCAGGAAGCCGTGGTGCGCACCGCCCGCAGCATCTTCCCGCTGCTGGACAAGGTCAGCGACGAACCCACCGCCGACCTGCTCACCCAACGTATGCAGGTGCATGAAAAGACCGCCTGGATGTTGCGCAGCCTTCTTGCCAGCTGATCGTCGATCGCTCGATAGAAAGCGGGGCCCGCCTCAGGGTCCCGCCCTCCCCCTCCGGCGCCAACCGCTTGATTTGAGTAGCCTCCTGCTTTCCTGTTAAATAGCCGCCGTGCGTCACGCGCATAGGCCGGCCGTCCTTCCGCACCTTTCGTTTCATGCACCGAAGCGCTGTCCGGCTACTTGATCGTTACCCCATCAAGGTGAACTCATTGACATGTTGAAAATCGTCCTTCTGGTCACGGGCGTCGCCGCCCTATTGCTGTCCTTCATTCCCAGCCTAAGAACCGAAGCCACACCCTTCCTGCAACATCCCGATGCCATCTACCTGGCCATTCTGGGCCTGATCAACCTGCTCTTCGCTCCCGTACTGCAATCGTCACATCCAACCCGCCCGCTGCAGGCCGGCGCAGCCGCCCTGCTGGTCCTGGGCGTCGTCCTGCAGGCACTGATCCTGCTGGCGCCGCTGCCGACCATCGCCGACCAGCCGGCGATCGTCCTGCCCCTGCTAAGCCTGGTGCTGGCCACGGCCCTGCAACTGGCGGGCAGCCTGAAACCCGGCAAACCGGTCTCGCGCAGCGCCAGCGCCCCGGCAGCCCTCGGCGGCAGCCAGGACAGCGGCAACCGGGAGACCGGTACCGTGAAGTGGTTCAACACCTCAAAAGGTTTCGGCTTCATTTCCCGCGATTCGGGCGAGGACATCTTCGTCCACTTCCGAGCGATTCGCGGCGAAGGCCACCGCATCCTCATCGAAGGCCAGCGCGTGGAGTTCTCGGTGGTACAACGGGACAAGGGCCTGCAGGCGGAAGACGTGATCGCCTCCCGCCGCTGACCGCCGCGAAAAACAGAAAACCCGCCGAACGGCGGGTTTTTTGTGCATTCAATAATGGGGAGGAGGCGCTTCGTCTTCCCCCGCCTCGCCCACCAGCCCCTGGACGTCTTCCAGACGCTTGATCAATGCCGCGACCTGAAGCTGCAGTCGCTCGATGCTGCGCTGCTGCTCGACCACCACATCGTTGAGAGCCTGCAAAGTGTCATCCTGGAAAGCCTGGCGGCATTCCAGGTCATCCATGCGCGCGTCCAGCTCCATCTAGGCCTCCCCGGCAAAACGGAAGCCGTCGGTCAGCACCATCCGCAACTTGCCGCGGATCGCCTCGACCTGCTCGGAAGAATAAGGCCGAGCCGGATGGCGCCCCCAGACAGGGCCGGGCCAGGCGTCGTCACCACGTCGCCGGACGATCACGTGCATGTGAAGCTGGCTGACCACATTGCCCAGGTTAGCGACATTCATCTTGTCCGCACGGAAGGTGTCCTTGAGGACCTCTGCCAGCAGCGTGGCCTCGCGCCACAGCGCCTGCCGGTCATCGACATCGAGCTGGAACAGCTCGGTGACATCCTCCCGCCTCGGCACCAGGATGAACCACGGATAGCGGGCATCGTTCATCAGCAGCAGGCGGCTGAGGGGAAAGTCGCCGAGCAACAGGGTGTCCTGCTCCAGCCGGGGATCCAAAGCGAACATACTGACCTCTCCTGTTCGACCGTCGTTCATGGACAGCTTAGCCCCTCCCTCCGGGAAGGGCCCCGCCGTAACTGCCGCGCAGGATACTTCGCCGCCCGGCCAAAGCAAGCCCACACATCCGCCCGCCCCAGCTTGGCGCGCCTCTCCAGCCGAACGCCCCATAAGATGCCGGCCAAATGAATACAGCGCGACGCCGAACATAAGACATGCCGTGGATACAAACGCATTCGCCACAGACAACTCGATGGCAACCAACCCTTGAAGCAGACGGATTACAATCAGGTTTCAAAGCATAATTCGTTTGCTTTCAAACAGAATAGCCTCGCTCTCGAAGAGACCAACTGGAATACATAGGCGAAGCCATTTTCCAATTTGTGCACGGAGTTTGCTTATACCTCTTTCATCACAGTAAGAGGGGCCGTACGGAACATGACATTTTTATTACAAGGCCCCGCCAATCGGAAAAAGCGACTTGAGAAGCGACCTCAACAAGAGTGACCAACCCCGCGACATACGTCATTTTTTCAACTGCGCACCTACGCAGATGCGACATGCGTCATGCAATTTTGCGACAGCACGGTAAAGAATCCGTCGCTTCGGAACCTCAACTATCGCCAAGAAACACTGCGTGCTATAAGTTAGCGCCGACAAGAAGAACTAGCCGTCACTGCGGCACTGTGATGGCAGAGATAATTTCAAAACCAAAGGAGCAATCACAATGAAAGTGATGAAGTGGAGCGCCATTGCACTGGCGGTTTCCGCAGGTAGCACTCAGTTCGCCGTGGCCGACGCATTCGTCAGCGATCAGGCCGAAGCGAAGGGGTTCATCGAAGACAGCAGCCTGAACCTGCTGCTCCGCAACTACTATTTCAACCGTGACGGCAAGGAAGGTCGGGGTGATCGCGTCGATTGGACCCAGGGCTTCCTCACCACCTACGAATCCGGCTTCACTCAAGGCACCGTGGCTTCGGCGTCGATGCCTTCGGCTACCTGGGCCTGAAGCTCGACGGCACCTCCGACAAGACCGGCACCGGCAACCTGCCGGTGATGAACGACGGCAAGCCGCGCGATGACTACAGCCGCGCCGGCGGCGCCGTGAAGGTGCGCATCTCCAAGACCATGCTGAAGTGGGGCGAGATGCAACCGACCGCCCCGGTCTTCGCCGCTGGCGGCAGCCGCCTGTTCCCGCAGACCGCGACCGGCTTCCAGCTGCAGAGCAGCGAATTCGAAGGGCTCGACCTCGAGGCAGGCCACTTCACCGAGGGCAAGGAGCCGACCACCGTCAAATCGCGCGGTGAGCTCTACGCCACCTACGCCGGCCAGACAGCCAAGAGCGCCGACTTCGCTGGCGGCCGCTACGCGATCACCGACAACCTCAGCGCCTCCCTCTATGGCGCAGAGCTGAAAGACATCTATCGCCAGTACTACCTGAACACCAACTACACCATCCCGCTGGCCTCCGATCAATCGCTGGGCTTCGACTTCAACATCTACCGCACCACCGACGAAGGCAAGTCCAAGGCTGGCGACATCAGCAACACCACCTGGTCCCTGGCGGGCGCGTATACCCTGGACGCCCACACCTTCACCCTGGCCTACCAGCAGGTGCATGGCGACGAGCCGTTCGACTACATCGGCTTCGGCGGCAACGGTTCCGGCGCCGGCGGCGACTCGATCTTCCTCGCCAACTCCGTCCAGTACTCCGACTTCAACGGTCCTGGCGAGAAATCCTGGCAGGCCCGCTACGACCTGAACCTGGCCTCCTACGGCGTTCCTGGCCTGACCTTCATGCTGCGTTACATCAATGGTAAGGACATCGACGGTACCAAGGTCGATTCCAGCTCCTCCTACGCAGGCCTGTACGGCGAGGATGGCAAGCACCACGAGACCAACCTCGAAGCCAAGTACGTGGTCCAGTCCGGTCCGGCCAAGGACCTGTCGTTCCGCATCCGCCAGGCCTGGCACCGTGCCAACGCCGACCAGGGCGAAGGCGACCAGAACGAGTTCCGCCTGATCGTCGACTATCCGCTGTCGATCCTGTAATCGACCGACAGGCAACGAAAAAACCCGGCATCGCCGGGTTTTTTCTTCTTGGCGGCAACGCGCCTATAAAGGAAGGGCGTAGGTACCGGTGACATGGGCCACCAGGTCTTCCTCATTACTCTGCGAAAACACCCCGACCTCGCAGACGACCTGGCGCCGCCCCAGCTTGAGGATGCTCGCCTCGGCCAACAGGTCCTCGGGCCTGGGCTTGCTGAGGAAGTTGATGTTCAGGTTCGAGGTCACGGCCATCTCGACCGCCCCGAGACGCCCGAGAATGACCGCGTACATCGCCGCGTCGGCCAGCGCCATGATGGTCGGGCCGGACAGCGTTCCACCGGGACGCACCAGCTTGCCGTGAAAAGGTATGCGCGCCAGCGCATGTCGTTCGTCGAGACGCTCGACACGAAAATCGATGTCCTCGGCCATGGGCAGCCCCATGCGGATCAACGCCTGTACCTGCGCCGCGTTCATTGCCTGCTGACTCCTCATCATCGATGGCCGGCGCCCTGTACGCAGCCAGACCGGCACCGTACAATGCCCAGCCATTCCTCCCGATACAACCGACATAACGGCCAAAGATGCGTACCAGTCAGTATCTGCTTTCCACGCTCAAAGAAACCCCCGCCGACGCGGTGGTAATCAGCCATCAACTGCTGCTTCGCGCCGGCATGATCCGTCGCCTGGCCTCGGGTCTCTACACCTGGCTGCCAATGGGCCTGCGGGTACTGCGCAAGGTCGAGACCATCGTCCGCGAGGAAATGAACGCTGCCGGCGCCCTGGAAGTGCTGATGCCGGCGGTGCAGCCGGCCGAGCTGTGGCAGGAGTCGGGGCGCTGGGAGCAATACGGCCCTGAGCTGCTGCGCCTGAAGGACCGCCACGAGCGCGAATTCTGCGTAGGCCCGACCCACGAAGAAGTGATCACCGACCTCGCGCGCAACGAGCTGAACAGCTACAAGCAACTGCCGATCAACTTCTATCAGATCCAGACCAAGTTCCGCGATGAGATCCGCCCGCGCTTCGGCCTGATGCGCGGACGCGAATTCATCATGAAGGACGCCTATTCCTTCCACCTGAGCCAGGACTCGCTGCAGCAGACCTACGACGGGATGTACCAGGCGTACAGCAAGATCTTCTCCCGCCTCGGCCTGGATTTCCGTCCCGTGCAAGCCGACAACGGCTCCATCGGCGGCAGCGGCTCCCATGAGTTCCACGTGCTGGCCAACTCCGGCGAGGACGATATCGTCTTCAGCGACAGCTCCGACTACGCCGCGAACATCGAGAAGGCCGAAGCCGTGCCGCGCGAGAGCGCCCGCGGCAGCGCCACCGAGGACATGCGCCTGGTCGACACGCCCAACACCAAGACCATCGCGGCCCTGGTGGACGGCTTCCAGCTACCGATCGAGAAAACCATCAAGACCCTGGTGGTGCATGGCGCCGAAGAAGGCACCCTGGTCGCCCTGATCGTCCGCGGTGATCACGAGCTCAACGAAATCAAGGCCGCCAACCAGCCGCTGGTCGCCAGCCCGCTGGTATTCGCTTCGGAGGCCGAGATCCGTGCCGCCATCGGCGCCGGCCCCGGCTCGCTGGGCCCGGTCAACCTGCCGATCGCCTGCATCGTCGACCGCTCCGTCGCCCTGATGAGCGATTTCGCCGCTGGCGCCAACATCGAGGACAAGCACTACTTCGGCGTGAACTGGGAGCGCGACCTGCCGCTGCCCGAGGTCGCCGACCTGCGCAATGTCGTCGAAGGCGACCCCAGCCCGGACGGCAAGGGCACCCTGGTGATCAAGCGCGGCATCGAGGTCGGTCATATCTTCCAGCTTGGCACCAAGTACAGCGAAGCGATGAAGCTGAGCGTCCTGAGCGAACAGGGCAAGCCGGTCAACCTGATCATGGGCTGCTACGGCATCGGCGTATCCCGCGTGGTCGCAGCCGCCATCGAGCAGAACCATGACGAGCGCGGCATTCTCTGGCCAAGCGCACTGGCGCCGTTCCAGATCGCCCTGGTACCGCTGAAGTACGAAACCGAGAGCGTCAAGCAGGCGACCGACAAGCTCTATGCCGAGCTGACCGCAGCCGGTTTCGAAGTGCTGCTGGACGATCGCGACAAGAAGACCAGCCCCGGGGTGAAGTTCGCCGACATGGAGCTGATCGGCATTCCCCACCGCATCGTGATCAGCGACCGCGGCCTCAGCGAAGGCGTCCTGGAATACAAGGGCCGCCGTGACAGCGAGTCGCAGAACCTGCCGATCGGCGAACTGATGTCGTTCATCACCGAAAAACTCAGCCGCTGAGCGTAACGATGCCCACCGGAAGACCCCTGCGCCTATTCGCCGCCGCCCTGTGCGGCGGCCTTCTGCTGAGCGGCTGCGCCAACCAGTTGCCGCAGCGTAGCGAGCATGAGGAGCGCGTCGAGCGGAAGCTGCTCGAACATACCCTGCAAGTCGATGTCGGCCAGCCCGATGTGCTCGAACTACCGCAGCGCCGGGTCCGGATCAACGACCAGAAGTCCTTCGAGGTCACCGAGTTCGAGGTGACGCGCCGTTACGACCGCTATACGCCGTACCAGGCCTGGCGGGAGATCTACGAGATCCCGTTGGGCGCGGTGGCGCTGGTGGCCGGCGTCGGAGCGAACATCGTCAACGTGGTGACCTTCGGCAGCGTACCGGACAACATCACCCACGGCTGGATCAACTATGGGCTGGCCGGGGTGAATCCGTTCATGAACGTGGAATCCAACGGTCGCGCCGAACAGAATCTCGCGAGCATCGACGAGAAACAGCGCGACAAGCGCCTGGAATACTCCAGCCTGCCCTGGGCGGAGCGTCCGGTCATGGTCAGTTCCGGCAAGGAACTCAACGAACTGCTTACCGACCGTCATGGCGTGCTGCGCCTCAACCTGCTTGACAGCCCCTTCGCCGAACAGGACATCAGCCGCATCTCGCAGATACATCTTTCGGTGAGCGACCCACAGGATGGTACCCGCGCCGATGCCAGCCTCCGCGTCAGCCGCAGCCTGCGCGGCAAGCTCCTGGAAGCTCACGCCCTGATCTATGACGACCTGGAAGGCGATGACGTCCACCACTGGGTCCATCGGGTGAAACGCCTCGCGGAGCTGGGCCTGGAAGAAGAAGCCAGCGAACTGGAACAGAGCCTGATCGAGCTCACGCGCAACGACCCCGAACTGCAGCAGCAGTTCATGCATGCCCTGCTCCGGGATGCCGGACGCCTGGCCGCGGACCCTGGCGAGACGCCCTGACGGCGAACTCGCCTCGTCAGCGACGGACGACGAAGCCAGCGATCCCCTGCAGCGGCATTTGCTCGACCTCGACCGCAGAGACCTCCGCGTGCCGCGGGCCCCGCCCCAGCCATCGCTCCAGGGCTTTCGCCCGGTCCTCCTCGCCCTCCCAGACGACTTCGACACGCCCGTCATCCAGGTTTCGCACCCAACCGTCGAGTTCGAGGCGATCAGCCTCTTCCCGGGTCGCCTGACGGAAACCGACGCCCTGTACCCGGCCGCCGACATAGGCATGCAAGCAGATCCTCGCCATCAGCGTCCCTCCCGCAAAGCCTCGAGCTGTTTCAATATGCCATCGGCCGTCTGCTCGCCCAGCAGACGCTGACGCATTTCCCCCCGAGCATCGACGATATAGGTGACGGGCAACGCTTCGCTGCGAGGGAGCGTGAAGCGAGGCGCCGGATCATCGGCCAGCACGGTGAAGCGAATCCCCATGCCATCGGCCGACTTCTTCAACTCGGCATCGCGCAGGCCATCGAAATTCACTCCAATGACGCGCCCGCCCTGCCCTCCCAGCACCTGCGCAAGGCGATTCATCTCCGGAATCTCGGTCCGGCAGGGCGCGCACCAGTCAGCCCAGTAGTTGACCACCAGCCAATGCCCGTCCAACTGCTCCGCAGCGACAGGACGCCCGTCCTGGTCGACTCCGTAATCCGCCGAACAGCCCGCGAGAAACAACACCGCAGCAGCGCCCAGCGGGCGTAGCCAACTCCCCATGTCAGGAACCTCTCGAGTCAGGAAAACTTCGGCCGGACCAGGGCAACCCGGCGCGGCACTATGGCGAGACCTTACTGGAAGCCATCCACCTCTGCAAAACCGAGTGGAGACGAATATGGGAAGAAGAAGCCCCGATACTTCCTACAAGGCACAAAGTGCGAGAAGAGTCACGACGATCGCCGTCGAACCGCACAGTTTGACGCAAAGGACCACCCCTATAATCCGCGTGCCACACACGACACGACGACTCAACCGGCCGTATGCCCAGGCATCGGCAGGATCGACTTGGGGAGAAGTCGAGAGCGACGAGTCCGAAGCCCTTTTAAACGGACACACTGCTGCTTATGAAAGACCATCTGATCGGAAGCGTCCCCGCACACCTGGTGGATGCCGCACGCCCGACCCTGACAGCCCACGAGGGCCTGGTCGCGGACTACAACATTGCCGCCTGGCTACATCTTCCGGATGCCTGCGACCTGCTGGTGTCACTGGTGGTCAGCTATCTGGATGGCGGGCGCCAGCGCGAAGTGGCGGTGGATCACGGACGAATCGACCGCCAGCAACGCATCCTGCTTTCCGGCATTGCCCGCCTGCCCGTACGGCAGAAAGTGGAGAACATGCAGGTACGCCTGAAGTCGGCGACGGCCTTTTCCCGACTGGTCGTGGAGGAGTTCTTCGTACAAGCGGTGGAGCAGGAAAACAGGTCCCAGCAGGTGTCCGAAGCTTGAGCCGGATCGCTCAGCCCTGGCGCACCTGATCGAGCAGGGGTTCGTCCCGCGCTTTCTCAGGCGACGGTTCGCTGACGCTGCGCGCCGGCACCAGCGACTCCGGCCAACTGCTGAACTGCAGCCCGGTAATCCGGTTCAAACGCTCAAGCGCTGCCTGCTCATCCTTGTGATGCAAATGGACGACCTTGTTCGACATTGGGAGCATGAACGGGAACCTCGGCGGAACTACGGAGTGAAACGACTGTCACACGAGGGTTTGCCAGAAGCGTGCCAACAGCGCTTTCCCTGCGCTTGCTGGGGTTCCTCCGGCAGCATGCAGCGCCTCATGCACATCGTTCGCCGCAAACTGACACTTTACGTCACCTTCGCTCCCGAGGTTCCGTCCGCCAGCCAGTGGGCCAGGCTTTCTCCGAACAGCGCCTCCTGCTCCACCTGCAAGCGCTCCATGGCCTGCTGGAACGGCGGATACCACGCCTCGTCCAGATTCGCAGGCATGCGCTCTCGGCTAGGCATGGGCCAGGGGCAGCGATTCAGCAAGCGATGCAGACTGTAGGCGCCAAGATCCCGGCACAGCACCCACTCGCCTCCGCCGGCGCGACAGACGAACTGCTCCTTCTCGAGAAAGTCCAGCAGTTCCTCCCACTCATCCTCGGGCAACAGCCAACCCGCACGATGCAAGTGGGTCAGGCGCAGCGACTGTCCAAGCTGCTGGCGCTGGAGGAACACCCTCAGCACGCCGAGCAGGACGATCAGCTTGGGCAGCGAGCGCCGCCGCCAGAGACGGGAAGAAGAGAGATTGCAGACCAGCACCGCGCCGAACAGAACGATCATCCAGGAAAGATAGATCCACAGCAGGAAGATAGGCACGGTGGCGAAGGCACCGTAGATCAACTGGTAGCCGGGAAACAGGCTTACGTACAGCCCGAACAGGGTTTTCGCGGCTTCGAACAGTACCGCCGTGAACACGCCGCCCATCAGGGCATGGCGCACCGGGACCCGGGCGTTCGGGACCGCCGAATAGAGCAGGGTGAAGGCCGCCACGCTGAACGCCAGCGGCATCAGCCCCAGCAGCGTCTCCGCGCCCGGCAACGCGTCCGGGCCATGGAGCAGCGACAGCGAAGTGATGTAGGTGGTCACGGCGAAGCCGGCCCCCAGCAACAATGGGCCCAGGCTGAGGATCGCCCAGTAGAGGAGGAACCGCCCGACACCGCGGCGTGGCTGGCGAACCCGCCAGATCTCGTTGAAGGCTTTCTCGATGGTCACCAGCATGGTGAAGGCGGTGACTGCCAGAAAGACCACCCCGACCCAGGTCAGGTGCCGGGCCTGGGTGGTGAAACTCTTCAGGTAGGTTTCCACCGCTTCTCCAGCGGAAGGCACGAAATTGCGAAAGATGAAAGTCTGGATCGACTCGCCCATGCCATGGAATGCCGGAATCAGCGAAAGCATGGAAAACATCACCGTCATCATCGGCACTACCGCGAACAACGTGGTGTAGGTCAGCGCCGCCGCGCTGTTGGGAGCCTTGTCGGTGACGAAGCGATGAGCGAGGAAGCGAGCGAACTCGACCCCATCGTTGAAATGTTCGCGCATGCCCTCTCCTTGAAGTCGCGCCGGTTCTTCGCCTCTCGGGGCGGTACTTCGCGCCGACGGGTTCAGTCCTGGTCGACGAGGCGGTTAGAATAGCCGTCACTTCACCGGCCATGCGACCCCTGACATGAGCGAACTGATCCTGTTGCACAATCCGCGCTGCTCGAAATCCCGCGCAGCGCTCGAACTGCTCGAAGCCCGCGGCCTGCAACCGCAGGTGGTGCGCTATCTGGAAACCCCGCCGAGCGCCGCCGAGCTGAAAGCGATCCTGGCCAAGCTCGGCATTCCCGCCCGCCAGTTGCTGCGGACCGGGGAGGACGAATACAAGGCCCTCGGCCTGGATGAGCCCAGTCTTGGCGAAGAGGCCATCATCGAGGCAATGGCCAGGCATCCGAAGCTGATCGAGCGCCCGGTGCTGGTCGCGGGTGAGAAGGCGGTGGTTGGCCGGCCTCCGGAAAGAGTCCTGGAGATCCTCGCTTGAGCAGTCCCTACATCCTGGTGCTGTACTACAGTCGCCATGGCGCTACCGCGGAAATGGCCCGGCAGATCGCCCGTGGCGTCGAACAGGGCGGCTTCGAGGCGCGCGTACGCACGGTTCCCGCGGTATCCACCGAATGCGAAGCGGTCGCCCCGGACATCCCCGCGGAGGGGGCGCTGTACGCAACCCTGGAGGACCTGAAGAACTGCGCGGGCCTGGCCCTCGGCAGCCCGACCCGCTTCGGTAACATGGCTTCCCCGCTGAAATACTTCCTCGACGGTACCAGTAGCCTGTGGCTGACCGGCGGCCTGGTCGGCAAGCCGGCAGCGGTCTTCACCTCCACCGCCAGCCTGCACGGCGGCCAGGAGACCACTCAGTTATCGATGCTGTTGCCGTTGCTGCACCACGGCATGCTGGTCCTGGGCATTCCCTACAGCGAACCCGCCCTGCTGGAAACCCGCGGCGGCGGCACGCCTTACGGCGCCAGCCACTTCGCCGGCGCCGATGGCAAGCGCAGCCTCGATGAGCACGAACTGACCCTGTGTCGCGCGCTGGGCAAACGCCTGGCGGAAACCGCCGGCAAGCTGGGGAGTTGAAATGGCCCGCAAGAACAAACCGCTGCCCGAAGTAGTGTGGCTGCAGCCGCGCCTGGCGCTCAGCCGCGCCATCAGCCTGGGAAGCTTCGTCGGCCTGGTCCTGCTCATCCTCATTCGCGACCTGATCTACGCGGACGCCCATGGTGCGGCGAGCTGGGTGCCCTGGCTGGTCCTCGCCTTCAAGCTGCTGCCGCTGCTGGTGGTGGCCCCCGGACTGCTCATGGGCAGCGCACGCGGGCATGCCTGGGCCTGCTACGTGGTCAACCTGTATTTCATCCTCGGCGTACTCGCCGCCTTCGATCCCACGCAGCGCCTGTTCGGCTGGGCCGAAGTGCTACTCAGCGTGACCTTGTTCTGCGCCGCGCTGCTCTATACGCGCTGGCGATTCCAGTACGACCGACGGCTCGCCGGGGAACGCTGATGGTAAGGCAGGAGCCCCCTCCTGCCCTGCCGACCGCCGGGAAGCCTGCGGACAGCCAGCGCTCCGATACTGCCGGCGCATGGATGGAGAGACGGATAGAAGGCGGTCACTTCCTGCCGCAAGCGAAACCCAAGGACTGCGGCACGGCCATGCGGGAGTTCGCCGACGGACTGTCGACGCTTACCAGCCGAGGGTTTCCTTGAGGAAAGGAATGGTCAGCTTGCGCTGAGCCTGGAGCGAAGCGCGATCCAGTTGCTCCAGCAGATCGAACAGAGAGTTCATGCTGCGCGAACCGCGGTTGAGGATGAAACGACCGACTTCATCGGTCAGATGCAGGCCACGACGGGATGCCCGCAGTTGCAGGGCACGAAGCTTGTCCTCGTCGGAAAGACCGTGCAACTGGAAGATCAGCGCCATGGTGAGGCGGGACTTCAGGTCCGGCAGCTTGACCTGCAGCTCCCGGGGCGACTTCGATGCCGCCAGCAGCAGGCGCCGACCGGTATCACGCAGTCGATTGAACAGGTGGAACAGCCCCTCTTCCCATTCTCGCTTGCCAACCAGCACATCCAGGTCGTCGATGCAGACCAGCTCGCACTGCTCGAGATCGTCGAAGATTTCCGGGCCGTACTGCACCAGATCGGCCATCGGCAGGTAGATGGTTCGCTCTTCGAACTGCTCGAAACGCAAGCAGGCCGCCTGCAACAGGTGGCTGCGGCCGACGCCGTCGTGTCCCCAGAGGTAGATGAGGCTTTCCGCCCAGCCAGCCTCGGCTTCGCACAAACGCTCGACATATCCCAGTGCCGCGGCATTGGCACCGGGATAGTAGTTGGCGAAGGTGGCGTCGTCGCGCAGACGCACACTGAGGGGAAGCTGAATAGGTTTCATGCCAGGCTGGGCGGACAATCCGAAAACGCCGCAGGAGTCACCGTAAAGGCTGCAAAGTTTATACGCCTCGGCAAGGCCGCACAATGAGCAACTAGGCAAGCAAAATCAAAGGTTTGCCGATAGCCGAGGCTCCTTGCCCAGAGCATCGGCCGGTCGCGCGCCGGCCCGCTCCGTTGCATAGGAGCGGATCGGCGCGCCGACTCACTGCCAGCGGAAATTCAGTTGGGTCGACGACGGCACCGCCGCGCTGGGCGCTGCGGGCTGGCCGGAGGCATCCAGCGGTACGCTGTCGGCCGGGATTTCCTGCAACTGCGCCAGGCCCAGCTGGGCACGCAATTGCTCGGGACTGGCCTTCACGGAATAGTCGAGGCGATCGCCCCGCACGCCTACCAGACGCGCGCCGAACGGATCGAGCAGGCGTTGCAACTCGGCATAGCGTGCCAGTGTCGCGCCCTGGACCTGGAGGGTCAGGCCGGTCGCCGCTCCCGGAGTGGCAACGAAACGAGTGGACAGGCGGTTGCCGACGGCCAGCATCACGCTGTCTGCCAACGCGTCGGGCGTAGCGCCTTCAGCCTGGCCTTGCTCTCGCGAATCGCCCATCCACAGCCGCCATTGCGCCTGCCATTTGCCGTCCGCCTCCTTGGCGTCCACTGCCAGCAAGGCATCGGCGGCATAACGCTCGGAGGCTGCGCGCAGGGCATCGGGTTGGGCGGCGGTGAGGTTTTCCGGGGTACCGACGATCTGTTCGTCGAGATCCGCCAGAGGCAGGCGCAACGGCAAGCCGCGGTTCTGCGCCGCACGCTTGAGCGGTTCGGCCGAGGCCTGGTTGTCACCGACCAGGGAGCTGCCATCGGCGCTTTCGTTCAGCCACCAGGCCAGCACCGCCGGCCGGTTGGCGCCCCAGCTCGGCAGGCCGGCGGCCCGCAGCGCATTACCGGTGGCGGTCGGATCGAAATCGACCACCAGCGCCAGCGGCGGACCATTTTCGAAGGCGTACTGGCTGATCAGTTGCTGCGGATCCTTCAGGTACCCCGCCAATGCCGGGTTCTGCGGCGCCTGCGGATTGCCGGTCAGGCGCACCAGCAGGGTCTGCAGGGCTCGCACCAGTCCGGCATCGCGCTCCCCGGGCTGCTGCGACGAAACCGGCTCGTGGACCTGGTAGAGATTGGGGACCGTTGCCGCGAAGACGGGCAAGCCTAGCAGGGAAAAACAGAGAACGAAGAGTCGGGCTATGCGCATGGAGGGCTCTCGACGAACGGATGGGAACGGCGGCGACGAGCTGTGAAGGCCGCGCAAGTGGACCTATACCTTAAACAGCAGTCCGTCCAGCGGCAACCGAGATGGCCGCTGCGTGGCAAGCCTGATAAAATCGCGCGCCTTCAAAACCGGCAAACAGCGTTGCACGCCTGGGCGGCCGGCCGATCTCCGAATTACCCCTATAGGCCTGGATTTATGAGCAGCAAGCAACCCTCGTTGAGCTACAAGGACGCTGGTGTGGACATCGACGCCGGCGAAGCCCTGGTGGAACGCATCAAAGGCGTGGCCAAGCGCACCGCACGCCCGGAAGTGATGGGCGGCCTCGGCGGCTTCGGCGCCCTCTGCGAAATCCCGGCCGGCTACAAGCAGCCGGTGCTGGTATCCGGCACCGACGGGGTGGGCACCAAGCTGCGCCTGGCGCTCAACCTGAACAAGCACGACAGCATCGGCCAGGACCTGGTGGCGATGTGCGTCAACGACCTGGTGGTCTGCGGCGCCGAGCCGCTGTTCTTTCTCGACTACTACGCCACCGGCAAGCTCAACGTCGACGTCGCCGCCACCGTAGTCACCGGCATCGGTGCCGGTTGCGAACTGGCGGGCTGTTCCCTGGTCGGCGGCGAGACCGCCGAAATGCCCGGCATGTACGAAGGCGAAGACTATGACCTGGCCGGCTTCTGCGTCGGCGTCGTGGAAAAGGCCGAGATCATCGACGGCTCCAGGGTCCAGGCCGGCGACGCGCTTATCGCCCTGCCCTCCTCCGGCCCGCACTCCAACGGCTACTCCCTGATCCGCAAGATCATCGAGGTTTCCGGCGCCGACATCGAGCAGGTCCAACTCGACGGCAAGCCGCTGGCCGACCTGCTGATGGCGCCGACCCGCATCTACGTCAAGCCGCTGCTGCAACTGATCAAGCAGACCGGCGCGGTCAAGGCCATGGCTCACATTACCGGCGGCGGCCTGCTGGACAACATCCCGCGCGTCCTGCCGGACAACGCCCAGGCCGTGATCGATGTCGCCAGCTGGAACCGTCCGGCGGTATTCGACTGGCTGCAGGAACAGGGCAACGTCGACGAGACCGAGATGCATCGCGTACTCAACTGCGGCGTCGGCATGGTCATCTGCGTGGCCCAGAGCGACGCCGAGAAAGCCCTGGAAGTCCTGCGTGCCGCCGGCGAGCAACCCTGGCAGATCGGTCGCATCGAAACCTGCGGCGCGGACGCCGAGCGCGTGGTCCTGAACAATCTGAAAAACCACTGATGCCGAAACTCTGCAATGTCGTGGTGCTGATTTCCGGCTCCGGCAGCAACCTGCAGGCGCTGATCGACAGCCTCCGGGACGGCGCCACGCCGGCCCGGATCCGCGCGGTGATCTCCAACCGCGCGGACGCCTATGGCCTGGAACGCGCACGCCAGGCCGGCATCCAGGCCGAGGTGCTCGATCACAAGGCCTATGCCGATCGCGAAAGCTTCGACGAGGCCCTGGCACAACGGATCGATGCCCATGAACCGCACCTGGTGATCCTTGCCGGGTTCATGCGCATCCTCAGCGCCGATTTCGTTCGCCATTACCAGGGGCGTCTGCTGAATATCCATCCCTCGTTGCTGCCGCGCCACAAAGGGCTGCATACCCATCAACGCGCCCTCGAAGCCGGCGACCGCGAGCACGGTTGCAGCGTGCACTTCGTGACGGAGGAACTCGATGGGGGGCCACTGGTCGTACAGGCAGTAATCCCGGTAGAGTCGCAAGATACGCCGGAACGCCTGGCCAGACGGGTTCACGAGGAAGAACACCGGATCTACCCGCTGGCCATGCGCTGGTTCGCCGAGGGCCGCTTGCGCCTGGGCGAACAGGGCGCCCTGCTGGATGGTCAGGCCCTGCCTGCCACCGGCCATCAGATTCGCACCAAGGAGATTCGCAATGCGTAAAGCCATGCTGTTCCTGCTGACGCTGCTGACCCTGCCGGCCTATGCCTTCGAGCTGAAGCCGTTCACCGCCAGCTATACCGCCGACTGGAAACAGATGCCCATCAGCGGCAATGCCTCCCGCAGCCTGAAGGCTCTCGGCGACGGCCGCTGGCAACTGGACTTCGAGGCCTCCATGCTGCTGGCCAGTCTCAACGAAGTCAGCACCTTCAAGGTCGAGAACGACACCTTCCTGCCGCAGACCTACCGCTTCGCCCGCCAGGGTCTGGGCAAAGGTAAGCAGATCGAGCTGGACTTCGACTGGTCGCAGAAGCAGGTGCTCGGCAGCGACCGCGGCGATGCGGTGCGGCAACCCCTGAATCGCGGTCAACTGGACAAGTCCACCTATCAACTGGTCCTGCAGCATGACGTTGCCGACGGCAAGAAGAGCATGAGCTACCAGATCATCGAGGGCGAGGATGTCGATACCTACGACTTCCGGGTTCTCGGCGAGGAAAAGGTACGCACCCAGGCCGGCCTGATCAACGCGATCAAGGTCGAGCGCGTGCGTGATCCGGGCAAGAGCAACCGCAAGACCATCCTCTGGTTCGCCAAGGACTGGGACTACCTGCTGGTCCGCCTGTACCAGATGGAAACCGACGGCAAGGAATACCAGATCATGCTCAAGGAAGGCACCATCGACGGCAAGACCGTCACTGGCGAAAAGAGCTGATCCCCCCTCCCACGAAAAGCCGGGCCATTGCCCGGTTTTTTATTGCCCGCGGATCAGCCGCAGGCCTGGTGCTCGCGGCAGATCAGTTCGGCATCGGCATCGCTCAACGGCTCCCCGGTTAGACCGCAGAAGGGCGAACCCGCACGCCGTTGATGGAACCGGCAGGACCGACAA
This sequence comes from Pseudomonas sp. HMSC076A11, assembly GCF_001810205.1. Lineage (NCBI taxonomy): Bacteria > Pseudomonadati > Pseudomonadota > Gammaproteobacteria > Pseudomonadales > Pseudomonadaceae > Pseudomonas > Pseudomonas sp. HMSC076A11. Next base: position 212,360 of record NZ_KV800287.1, read on the forward strand.
AGGCCGAAACCAGGCACATCCTCCTGACGCTGGATGACGACCAGAAGATCACGCAACAAGCCTTGCAAGTGTTCGCCCTTCTCGCCCAGTGCCGTGACGGCCTGCTCGAGGAACTGCGGCGGAATCACCGCCTCGATCAGCGCGCGCCCCGCATCGGTCAGCCGCAGATGAACGCTGCGCCGATCCCGCGCATCCGGCAGCTTGCTGATCAGCCCCCGCCCTTCCAGCACCTTGAGCGATTGCGACACTGTGCCCTTGGTCAAGCCGAGGTATTCGGTCACGCCCAGCGGAGTATCCGAATAGCGATTACAACGCGCCAGGTAATGCAAGGCGCTCAACTGCACCGGCTGCAGCTCAGCCACCAGCGGCTGCTCGCGGGACCAGGCACGCATCAGGCTGGTCAGCCTTTCCAGATAATCGTAAAGGGCGATGGCGGACATGGGATACCTCCTTGCCAATATAGTATCGACTAAAAACATATTTGACAAAGAGGTCGCGCCTTGTTTAGGCTGAAAACGTATCGTATCGATACTAAATTCCCACAGGAGAATCAGCATGACCAAAGCCATCTACTACCACGCCGGCTGCGCAATCTGTGTCGAAGCCGAACGTTCCTTGCTGCCATTGCTCGATCACAAGCAGGTGGACATCGAAGTGGTCCATCTCGCCGAACAATCGGCACGCATCGCCGAGGCGGAAAAGGCCGGGGTCAAGTCGGTTCCTGCCCTGGTTGTCGACGGACAGGTACTGCACCTTAACTTCGGTGCGGCGCTCAGCGATCTGAAATAAGGAGAACGGCCATGGAGGTGAAGATCTTCGACACCCATGTGCGAACCCGCGACGGCCGCTACCTGCACTTCGATGTCCTGGTCACGGAGGAACTGGGGGCTCGCGCCGGCGAGTTCGCTCGACGCTGGCTCGCCGGAAGAGGCATAGACGAGGCCGATATCAGCCAGGGGCATTGCAGCTACTGCCATAGCGAGATTGCGACAGCAGAGGTTGCCGAAGCCATTCGGCTCCATGGCCATTACATCCTTCCCCTGGAAGGCTGTTGAGGCCAATGGACAGCTACCACCCGATCGCCTGCGATCTCCATGACTACCTGGAGATCGCCTGCCTCTACCGCTACCGGTTGCTCCTCGAACTCGAGGACGGTGTTCGCTTCGAAGCCGAGGCGCGCACGACGCATACCCGGGCCGTTCGGCCAGGCGGCGGCAAGGAGGAATACCTTGAGGTGGCCGTCGAAGGAGCGACTCTGCTGCTGCGCCTGGATCGCCTGTTGGCGATTACCGCCCTCACGGAAGCGGCCTTGTTCGGCCGCATACGCCTGAGGGAAGAGGCCTGTTCCAGAGCATCCGGCATGCCACCTTCACACCTTGGAAACTGAAAAGGTTTTTCTCAATTCCAGGGCTATTTGATTAGCCTGCTATTGAAATAGGCTGGATTTGCCTTGATGCAGATCAACCCTGGAGCAGAAAAGATGAGTGTGACAGTGACCGAGCGTGACGATGACCACAAATCCCGCGAGCTGCGTGCGCTTGGCCGCCGCTGCTGGGACGTGCATCAGCAGGGACTGCTGGTTGGCGTCTTCCATAACGAGGATGACGCCCACGCCTATCGGATCAAGCTGGAGAAAGAAGAAGAACTGCGGCAGATAGGTAAATCGGCCTGAACCATGCGCCCCCGCGTACTTCGGGGGCGCACCTTTGGTCTCAGGTCCCGGAAAGGCTCCGGTCGAGACTGACGACTCCCGGCGGCAGGCTATCTTCCTGTACCCGTTGCCGAGGGGCACGCAACATTGCCCGAACCAGAGCCACCAGCACGCCGAACACCAACCCGCCCAGGAGACCCAAGGCCACCACCAAGGCCTTGCGCGGCTTGATCGGTTTCAGAGGGGTCGAAGCCTTCTGGTCGATCCGCACCAGTTCGATCTTCAGCTCGCTCGCCTTCAGAGTCTTGAGGCGCGCCTGCTCTCCACGCAGCTTGTCGATGTTTTCGAAGAAACGCTCCTCGCCCTTTCGAGCCTGCAGGTATTGCACTTCACGGTTGTTCTCCAGCTGCTTCAGCTCCTGCTGGATCTTCGCCACGCGGGGCTCGGTGAAGTCATCGCCCTTGCGTTTGAGCAAGGTATCGCGCTCGGCGGTCAAGGCATCGACACCCATGAAATACAGGGGTATCTGCTGGTTATTCACCTCGGTGCGGAAAACGCTGCGCGAGCCATCCTGCCCGACCTCTCCCAGTGCGCCCGGGGTCGTCGGCTTGACGATCCCCAGCCGGGTGGCGATCTGGATAGCCTCGTTGAGCTGCTGGATACGCGAATCGCGCACCATCTTCAGCCGCCCGCGCAACGCCTTGAGCTCATCCTCCAGGCCGGCCCGCCGGATGCTGTCCGCTTCCAGCAACCGGGCGATCTTGCCCTCCTTGGTAGCCTGGTAACTGGCACGCTTGCCTTCGATATCCTGCTCGAGGAATTGCAGGCGACCGTCGATACGTGCCTGGAGGTCGTCCAGGATTCGCTGGCGCTCGTTCTCGATGGTCGACGCGAGCATGCCGTTGAGAATGGCGGCACCATCCATGCCCTGGGGATACTGCATGGACAAGCGGAAGAAAGGCGCCGCCTGGGGGTCCTTCTTCAAGTCCGCCTGCTGCATGCTGAAGGCATCCTGGTTGAACTTCCAGAAAGCCTGCTCGGGGGACAGACCCTCGGCGTTCAATTGCTGGAATAGCTCTGGATGGGCTTCGAAATACTCCAGCCTGCCGGAGTAGGCTGCCAGCTCGTTGCCGACGCGATCCAGCGCTTCCCGCGGAGTCAGGGCATACAGCCCGTTGACATTGACAGCCTCCAGGGCCTTGGTCTGGATCGGCCGCAACAGGACATCCACCTGGTAGGTTGGAACGGCCAACAGCGCGTAGGCGAGCGCAGCGGCGGTCGCCAAGGCCGCGATCAGCGCTATCAGCCATTTCGACGCCCACAATTGCTGGAACAGCTGAACGAGATCGATCTCCGAGGGCGAAGCCCCCGGAAGCTGTGAGGAAGGCATACCAACGTCCTTTTCGATAGGCGGCTAGCCCACAGATGCACGCAAAGGCAACCGTAGGATATTTCTGAGGAAAGGCATTATGCTATCGAAACGAAATCATCGGTAGTTATTTTAGAACTGCTTCGCATTCCAGAATTGGTAGTTGACCGGCATCCGTACCGGTCAAGCGACACTCCGGATGCGGGCCTCACCACATGAGATCGTCGGGCACCACATAGTCCTTGTAGGGATCGTCTTCGTCCGGCTCCTGGCTCTGTACGTTGAGCAGCACCACCCGCCGCGGATCGCGCTCCTGGATCTTCACCGCCGCATCCCGGGGCACGATCTCGTAGCGTCCGTCATAGCTGACGATAGCCAGGCTGCCTCGGCTCAGCTTGTCGCGGATCAGGTCGTTGACCGCGATCCGCTTGACCTTCTTGGCGTCGACGAAATTGTAGTAGTCGTCGCTTTCCAGCTTGGGCAGGCGCGTCCCTTCGATAAGTTGCTTGATCTGCGCGGCCTTGGCCTTCTTCTCGGCTTTTTCCTGCTGCTGGCGGTTCAATTCCTGGTCGCGCGCCAGCTTTTCCGCCTTGGCCTGCTCCGCCGCCTGGCGCTGGGAGTCGTCCTTGTCGACCTGGTTCTTGTGCTCCAGACGCTGCTGTTTCTGTTTCTGCTTGGTGGCCTGCTTGGCCTGTTTCTCATTGACCAGCCCGGCTTTCAGCAACTGGTCACGCAATGACATGCTCATTCGTCAACGACTCGCTCGCGTGGCACGCCCGGTGGGGTGCGGCATAATCTTCCAGCCGACTGGGGTTCAGCCGGCCCTCGCAGGGGGTATAATCCTCCAGCCTCAGCCGCCTCAACGCAAGTCTCGGCGGCTCGCAAACTGCCACGCATGCCCTGGAGACCCCTCCCTACCGTCCCGAGCACCCGCAGGCACTCCTCCCGGCCCCTGATATCGAAGGCATGGAAAGCAAGGCATGAGCGTTTCTCTCCTGGTAAAAGTCACTCTGGTGGGCCTGTTCGTCGCCAGCGTCCTGTTCGTCCATTTCCGTGGGCGCGCGCTTGCCCTTCCTGCGCCAACTGGTCAACCACTCCGCCTGGTTCGCCCCCTACAACTCGCTGATGTACCTGTTCTCCAGCGTTCCCTCGAAGCCCTATCTGGATCGCAGCCGTTTTCCGGAGCTGGACGAACTGAAGAACAATTGGCAAACCATCCGCGAAGAAGCCCTCAACCTGTTCGACGAGGGTTATATCCGGGCTGCCCTGAACAATAACGAAGCCGGCTTCGGCTCGTTCTTCAAGAAAGGCTGGAAGCGCTTCTACCTGACCTGGTACGACGGCCCGCTGCCCTCCGCCCAGCAGCTCTGCCCGAAGACCGTAGAGCTGGTGAGCCGCATCCCCAACGTCAAGGGCGCGATGTTCACCCTGCTTCCCGGCGGCAGCCACCTGAATCCGCACCGCGACCCCTTCGGCGGCTCACTGCGCTATCACCTCGGCCTGTCCACGCCGAATTCGGACAACTGCCGCATCTACGTCGACGGCCAGCCCTACGCGTGGCGTGATGGCGAAGACGTGATGTTCGACGAAACCTTCGTCCACTGGGTGAAGAACGAGACCGAGCAGACCCGGGTGATTCTCTTCTGCGATATCGAGCGGCCGCTCCGCTCCCGCCTGCTGACCCGCCTCAATCGCTGGATCAGCGGCATTCTCGGGCGTGCGACCGCACCGCAGAACGTCGAAGGCGAACGCGTCGGCAGCATCAACCAGGCCTACTCGGTCGCCATTCGCGGCGGCAATGCCATCGGCGCCCAGGTGAAGCGCTTCAAACGCGCCTACCCGAAGGCCTACCGAATCCTCCGCCCGGTGCTGGCGGTGATCCTGCTGGTCATCCTCTATCGTTGGATCTTCGGCTGATTCAGATGCCGTGGCAGCCCGGCTGCCACGGTAATTTTCCCATCAACAGCCGGGCGCGCTCCTCTCCGCTTTCTTAGCCTCGCCCCAGAGGCTGTCCAGTTCCTCCAGCGAACACTCTTCGGCTTTCCGGCCGGCTTCGCGCAGGTTCCGCTCGATGAACCGGAATCGCCGCTCGAACTTGCCGTTGGCCTGGCGCAGAGCAGCCTCCGGATCGACCTTGAGATGCCGGGCCAGGTTGACCACGACGAACAGCAGGTCGCCAACCTCCTCGCCCACGGCACCCTCGTCACCCTCTGCCATCGCCTCGAGGACTTCGTCCAGCTCCTCGCGAACCTTGTCCACCACCGGCAGCGCTTCCGGCCAGTCGAAGCCGACCTGCGCCGCGCGCTTCTGCAGCTTCGCCGCCCGTGACAACGCCGGCAGGGCGACAGGAACGTCATCCAGCAGCGACAACTGCTGCGGCTCCTTGGCCTTGGCGGCACGCTCCTCGGCCTTCAGTTCTTCCCAGCGCTGCTTGACCGCCGCTTCGGCCAGCTTCGCCGCATCGGGCTTGCCATAGAGATCGCCATCGAGGAATACGTGGGGGTGTCGACGGATCAGCTTGCGGGTGATGCCGTCCACCACCTCGTCGAAAGCGAAGCGATCCTCTTCGCGAGCCAACTGGCTGTAATAGACCACCTGGAACAGCAGGTCGCCCAGTTCCTCGCGCAATTGCGGGAAGTCCCCCTGCTCTATGGCGTCCGCTACTTCGTAGGCTTCTTCCAGGGTGTGCGGGACGATGGTCGCGTAGCTCTGCTGGAGATCCCAGGGGCAGCCGAATTCGGGATCGCGCAGGCGCGCCATGAGGTGGAGCAGGTCGTCGAGTCGGTACATGGGTATCTCGGGTCTTCAGTGAACGGTCCGGGCATTCTGCCCTTTCCGGAAACGAAAAGGCCACGGGCAGCCTGCGAGCGCCCGTGGCCTGTTTCCGCCTCGCCTCAAGGCGTACGGTTGCGCCGCGCCTCGATGATGTTGGGCAGTTGCGAGACGCGCGCCAGCAGGCGTCCAAGAGCGTCCAGACCGGGAATCTCGATGGTCAGTTGCATGGTCGCGGTGTTGTCTTCCTTGTTCGAACGGGTATTCACCGCCAGAACGTTGATCCGCTCGTTGAGCAGCACCTGGGACACGTCGCGCAACAGGCCGGAACGATCATAGGCACGGATCGCGATATCCACCGGATAGGTGCGAACCGGCTCCGGCCCCCAGCTGACCTGGATCATCCGCTCCGGTTCGCGTCCCGCCAGTTGCAGCGCGGTGGCGCAATCCTGGCGGTGGATGGTGACCCCACGGCCCAGCGTGATGTAGCCGACGATGGGATCTCCCGGCAGCGGCTGGCAGCAGCCGGCCATCTGCGTCAGGAGGTTGCCGACACCCTGGATCTGCACGTCGCCGCGCTTGCCGTGGCCGATCTTGCTCGGCTTGCGCGGGATCAGTTCGAGTTGCTCGCTGTCGCGGTCCGGCTCGACCAGTTGCTGGGCATAGTTGACCAGGTGCGCCAAGCGCAGGTCGCCGGCGCCGAGAGCGGCGAACATATCCTCGGCGGTACGCACGTTGGCCTTCTCCGCCAGCCGGTCGAAATCCACCGGCGGCAGCGCCAGGCGCGACAGCTCGCGTTCGATCAGGGCCTTGCCGGCAGCGACGTTCTGGTCCCGCGCCTGCAGCTTGAACCAGTGGACGATCTTCGCCCGCGCCCGGGAGGTGGTGACGTAGCCCAGGTTGCTGTTCAGCCAGTCACGGCTCGGACCGCTGTGCTTGCCGGTGATGATCTCGACCTGCTCGCCGGTCTGCAGGCTGTAGTTCAGCGGCACGATGCGTCCGTTGATCTTCGCCCCGCGGCAGTTGTGCCCGACCTCAGTGTGGACCCGATAGGCGAAATCCAGCGGGGTCGCGCCCTTGGGCAGGTCGATGGCGTGGCCGTCGGGAGTGAAGACGTAGACCCTGTCCGGCTCGATATCGACCCGCAGTTGCTCCGCCAGGCCACCGATGTCGCCCAGTTCCTCGTGCCATTCGAGCACCTGGCGCAGCCAGGAGATCTTTTCCTCGTAATGGTTGGAGCTGGCCTTGACGTCGGTCCCCTTGTAGCGCCAGTGCGCGCAGACTCCGAGCTCCGCCTCTTCGTGCATGGAGTGGGTACGGATCTGTACTTCCAGCACCTTCCCCTCGGGGCCGATCACTGCGGTATGCAGCGAGCGATAGCCGTTTTCCTTGGGGTTGGCGATGTAGTCGTCGAATTCCTTGGGAATGTGCCGCCAGAGGGTATGCACGATGCCCAGCGCGGTGTAGCAGTCGCGCATCTCCGGAACGAGCACGCGCACGGCGCGAACGTCGTAGATCTGGCTGAAGTCCAGGCCCTTGCGCTGCATCTTGCGCCAGATCGAATAGATGTGTTTCGCCCGCCCGCTGAGATCGGCCTGTACGCCGGTGGCCGCGAGAGCTTCCTTCAACTGGCTCATCACGTTGGCGATGTACTGCTCGCGATCCAGCCGGCGCTCGTGCAGCAGCTTAGCGATCTGCTTGTACTGGTCGGGCTCGAGGTAGCGGAAGGACAGGTCCTCCAGCTCCCACTTGATATGCCCGATGCCCAGGCGGTGGGCCAGCGGCGCGTAGATATCGAAGACTTCCCGGGCGACGCGGTGGCGCTTTTCCTCGTCGGCGTTCTTCACCGCGCGAATGGCGCAGGTGCGCTCGGCCAGCTTGATCAGGGCGACGCGAACGTCGTCGACCATCGCCACCAGCATCTTGCGCAGGTTCTCCACCTGCGCCTGGGTACCCAGCACCATGGAATGGCGCGGATTGAGGCTGGCGCTGATCGCGGCCATGCGCAGCACGCCCTCGATCAGCTTGGCCACCACCGGCCCGAAATGCTTGTTGACCGCTTCCAGGGTGATCTTGCCTTCCCGCACGCCTCGATAGATGACCGCGGCGACCAGGGACTCCTGATCCAGCTTGAGGTCCGCGAGGATCTCGGCGATTTCCAGTCCGGTCTGGAAGCTGGACGTGCCTTCCGCCCAGGAGTTCTGTGCGGCGATCGCTCGCTGCTCGGATTCGCGAGCGAACTCGCAAGCCTCCAGCAAGCCCTGACGATCGAGCCCGGGGACGAGGTTCTGGACGTGGTCCAGCCAGGCCTCGAGGTTGATACTGCCGTCGGTGTTGACCGGCTGGTGCGCTCTCACCTGTACCATCTTGCCTACCCTTTACCACGGTGCGCGTAGCCCACCGATGACTGCGCCAGCCTTCGAACGGGCTGGTCGGATTACGCAGGCATCCTAGCCTGCCTCGAACAAAGCCATGGCCTCGACATGTGCGGTCTGCGGAAACATATCGAGGATTCCGGCGCGCTTCAGACGATAGCCCTGCCTGGCCATTTCGCCAGCATCGCGCGCCAGGGTCGCCGGATTGCAGGATACATAGACTACCCTCCGGGCACCCAGAGAACTCATTTCGCGTACCGCCTCGAACGCGCCGTCGCGCGGCGGATCGAGCAGCACAGCGGTAAAACCTTGCTCCGCCCAGGGCGCTTCGGCAAGCGCTTTGGACAGGTCGGCCTGGAAAAAGTGCGCGTTGCCAAGGCCATTGGCCAGCGCGTTGGCGCCTGCCCGCTCGACCATCGCCGCCACGCCCTCCACCCCGACTACCCGCGCCACCCGGCGCGCCAGCGGCAGGGAGAAATTGCCCAGCCCGCAGAACAGGTCGAGGACCCGCTCGTCGGCGGTCGGCGCCAGCCAGTCAAGGGCCTGGCGGATCATCGACTCGTTCACCGGCGCATTGACCTGGACGAAGTCTCCGGGTCGGTATGCCAGAGTCAGTTGCCAGTCACCCAAGGAGTAGCCCAGTTCGGCGGCCGGCTCCACCGGCAAGGGCTGTTCCGCACCTTGCAGCCAGAGCTGGGCCTGGTGTGCGGAGCAGAAAGCGGCCAGGCGCTGGCGATCCTCGTCGACCAGGGCAGTCGTATGCCGCAACAGCAATGCACTGGCCGTGCCATGGAAGAGCTCCACGTGGCCGATGCTTTCCGGCTTGCGGAAGTCCTGCAGAAGAGCAGGCAGGGCACGGGCAATCGTTTGCAAAGGCGGCACCAGGACCAGGCACTCATCGAAGGCGACGATCTCCTGGCTGGCCGAGGCACGGAAGCCGACATCCAGACGCCGCGCCCTGGCATCCCAGCGCACGGCGATCCGAGCGCGGCGCCGATAGCCGAATTCGGGCCCGACCAGGGGGGCGGCCCATTCTTCCGGCTCGATCCCGGCGAAACGCTGCAACTGCTCCTGCAAGGTACGCTGCTTCAGGGCCAACTGCTCGCCGTGTTCCAGGTGCTGCAGGGTGCAGCCGCCGCAGCGACCCGCTACAGTGCAGGGCTCGCGGCGACGCAGGTCGCTACTGCTGAACAGGCGCTCGCTGCGCGCGTCGACCACCTTGCTTCGTGCGCCCAGCACCCGGGCCTCAAGTTCCTCGCCAGGCAGCCCTCCGCTGACGAACCAGGTCATCCCCGCCTCGTGGGCGATACCTCGGCCGTCATGGGCCAGGCGCTCGATGGTCAGGCGCTGCTTCTTGCCTACCGGTATCGCGGGACCGCGCGCACCACCGCTGGGCTGGAAGCGCAGCCCGCCCTTATTTCTGGCCATGGACATGCTCAGCGCGGGTCATAGACGCCGGAAGACAGGTAGCGGTCGCCGCGGTCGCAGATGATCGCCACCAGCACGGCATTCTCCAGTTCGCGGGACAGGCGCAGCATCGCCGCCACCGCCCACCGGAGGACACGCCGCAGAAGATGCCTTCCTCGCGGGCCAGCCGGCGCATGATGTCCTCGGCTTCGTCCTGGTGCATGTCGACGACCCGGTCGACGCGACTGGCGTCATAGATCTTCGGCAGGTATTCCTGCGGCCAGCGTCGGATTCCCGGGATGGCCGAGCCCTCCATGGGTTGCAGGCCGACGATCTGCACCGCCGGGTTCTGCTCCTTGAGGTAGCGCGAGACGCCCATGATGGTCCCGGTGGTGCCCATGGAGCTGACGAAATGGGTGATGCTGCCGCCGGTCTGCTGCCAGATTTCCGGGCCGGTGCTGTGGTAATGGGCTTCCGGGTTGTCGCCATTGGCGAACTGGTCGAGGACCTTGCCGCGGCCTTCGCGCTGCAGCTTGTCGGCCAGATCGCGCGCGCCCTCCATGCCCTCTTCCTTGCTGACCAGAATGAGCTCGGCGCCATAGGCGGTCATCGCCGCCTTGCGTTCGGCCGTGGAGTTGTCCGGCATGATCAGGATCATCTTGTAACCCTTGATCGCCGCCGCCATGGCCAGGGCGATGCCGGTGTTGCCGGAAGTAGCCTCGATCAGCGTATCGCCGGGGCGGATGTCGCCGCGCAGTTCGGCACGGGTGATCATCGACAGGGCCGGGCGGTCCTTCACCGATCCCGCCGGGTTGTTGCCTTCGAGCTTCACCAGCAGGGTATTGGAGGTTTCCCCGGGAAGGCGCTGCAGACGCACCAGAGGGGTATTGCCAACGCAGTCGGCGATAGTCGGGTACTGCACGGTCATGGAGGCACTCGTTCGGCACTGACGGTAAAGGCTGAGCATGATACCGGGAAACTGGGGCCGGACCCTAGCACCGCAATATCCGGTCATGCATGCCGATTCAGCCGAAAGACCGCCCGAAACGGCATGCGATGCGATGACCAGAGGCGTCCGAAGAGAAAACCTGGCGTTGGACAGCCGATGCCTGACCAACGCCAAAGAAAGGTCCGACAGGCGTTGCGCCTGCCGGTGAAAGCACGTTGGCCGCGGCGATCAGAACGAGGTGGTCATCGAAACGTAGTAGGCGCGACCCGGCTCGTTGTAGGTTGCCGCGCCGGCGTCGAAGGAGTTGCCCTGGCGGTACAGGCGCTTGTCGAAGAGGTTGCTTACCCCGCCCCGTACGCTCAGGTTCTCGCTGAAGGTGTAGCCGGCGCTGACGCCCCAGATGCCATAGGTACCCACCTCTTTTCGCGAGACCACCGGCGTGTTGCGGCTGGTGCCATGCTTCGGCGGCTCCTGGCGGCCGTAGATGGTGCTGGTCAGTTGGGTGGAAAGACGCTCGCTGGCCTGCCAGTCCAGGGTCGAGTTCAGGGTGTACTCGGGGATCACCGAAAGCGGGTTGCCGGTGTCCTTGTCCTTGGATTGCAGCATATAGGTCAGGTTGGTGCTCCAGCTCAGGTCCTCGTGCAGGGGGACCAGCAGGTTGCCTTCCAGGCCCTCGGCCACTGCTTTCTTCGCGTTGCTCCATTGCAGGATGTTGTTACCGGTCCCGGTCTGTCCCATGACATCCAGCGGCGCGACGATCTTGTTCTTGTAGTCGTTGCGGAAGTAGGTGAGCCCGGCGACCCAGCCATCGCGCCGGAACTCGATGCCCAGTTCCTTGTTTAAGCTGGTCTCGGCGTCCAGGTTCTCGTTGCCGACCAGGTAGCAGCCGCCGCTGCTGGTCTGGATCGGGCAACCGTTGCCACGGGTATAGAGCAGGTAGTTCGGGTTGCTCTGGTACAGGTTGGGCGCCTTGAAGGCCCGTGCGATACCGGCCTTGACCGTGAAGTATTCGCCGAGCGTTTGGGAAGCGTTCAGGCTCGGGCTCCAGTTCAGGCCGAAGTCGCTGTGATCGTCCAGGCGCAGCCCGGGGGTGAGCATGGTGCCGGGGCGCAGTTCGATATTGTCTTCCACGTACAGCGCGCGGATCTCCGCCTTGCTTTTCGGGCTTCGCGAGCCGGCCGCGGGGGTCCCCGGCAAGCTATCGCTTCCCACGAAGCCCTGCTTGAGCGAGGACGGGTCGTTGAGGGTTTCCTTGTTCCACTCCGCGCCCACCGTCAGCACCTGCTCGAACAACGCATGCAACGGAAGGTTGAGTTCGCCGCTGAGGCGATAGTTCTCCAGCTTGCTGGTGCTGAACGAACGGTCGGCGCCGATCTGCCCCTCGACGGAACCGGCCAGCCCCTCCTCCAGACGGTTGTTGCGGGTGGAGTCGTACTGGGCGACGAACCTGGAAGTACCGAACGACCAGGTCCCGTTGTGGGTGATGGCGTAGTTCTCGCGATACATGCGGTTGGTCTCCGCACCGTCGTCGGCGAGTCCCTGGGTATTGGCGGTGCCGTTGTTGTTCTGGGTATCGCCGGCATAGATGTTGCCCTGTCGGCTGAAGCCCGCTTCGAAATCGACGACCTGGTCGGGGGTCACCTGCCACGACAGCATCCCGCTGAGATCGCGATTGCGTACCCCTTCGCGTCCGGCCACGGTACGGCTCGGGTTGACGGTATGTCCGAGGTTGATGTCGGTATCGTCCGAATCGGTCTTGTTCGCGCTGCCGTACGCGCGGAAGCTCAAGGCTTCGGTCAGCGGCCCGCTGAGGCTGAAGTTGGCGCGGCGCGTGGCGCCATCCTTGGAGCTTTCCGGAATGTTGGTGAACACCGTCATGGAACCACGCAAACGATCGGTCGGGCGCTTGGTGATGATGTTGACTACCCCGCCCGCCGCGCCGGAACCGTAGCGTGCCGCCGAGGGCCCACGGAGGACCTCGATGCGCTCGACCTCCTCCGGCGGCACCCAGTTGCTGTCGCCGCGGGTGTCGCGTTCGCCGCGCCAGCCGTAGCGCACCGAGTTGCGCGAGCTGACCGGTTTGCCGTCGACCAGGATCAGGGTGTTCTCCGGCCCCATGCCGCGGATGTCGATCTGCCGGTTGTTGCCGCGCTGGCCGCTGGAACTGTTGCCGGTGAGGTTGACCCCGGGCATGGTGCGGATGATCTCGGAGAGATCGTTCACCGGCGGGCGCTTCCTGATGTCCTCGGCGGTGATGATGGATACCCCCGGTGCCTGCTTGAGCTCCTGTTCGGCGGTGCCCAGCACCACCTCGTCACCCAGCTGGACCACCGATTCGGCGCGTTCGTCCAGTTCTTCCAGGCGCTCGTCCTCGGCCAGGGCCTGCCCGCCCAGCAGGCTCGATGAAGCGAAAAGGACGGCAGCGGCGAGATGGCCGCGACGGAATTGGGGGTACATGCGTGACTACTCCTGTCGAGGGAAAACGGGTAGCAGGCGAGCCACGAGGGATACGTTGACGTTTTTTCTGAAGCCTGGGTCGCCGGCGTTGCGCGGGTGACGTCTCGGCACGGGTAGGACAGGGCGCAGACCCGGAACAAGGCCGGCCGAGGAGATCGGCACGGATGATAATCATTAACAAAAGAGAGTAAAGATCATTTACATCCAGGCCAAATGTAAAGGCACCTGCGCCTCGCTAGGCAGAAGGCAGCACCAGGCACAGGCGCAGCCCCGGATCGGCGGCTTCCGCCCATAGGCGGCCGCCCTGGAGCACCACGGCGCGACGGGCAATGCTCAGTCCCAGGCCGAAGCCCTTGCCGGTACGTGCCGAAGACAGCCGGGTGAACGGGCGGAAGATGGTCTCCAACTGGTGCTCGGCCACACCCTCGCCCTGGTCTTCCAGGCAAAGCCACCAGCAACTTCCTTCGCGCCGACCATGCAGGCGGATCACGCCGCCTTCCGGCGAATGCCGGATGGCGTTGCGCAGCAGGTTCTCCAGGGCCTGGGCAAGTGCATTGAGGTTGCCACGCACGACACAATCCTCGGGCAGAGCGCTGCGGAACCGCTCGGCGGCCCAGCCGCTTTCGAAGCGTGCGTTCTCCACCAGCAGGTCCCATAACGCCGGGATGGAAATGTCCTCCAGCGCCAATACCGGGCGTTCGGTGTCCATCCAGGCCAGCTCCAGGGTGTTGTCCACCAGTTGCTGCATGCCCTGTACCTCCTGCTCCAGGCGCTCGCGCAGGAGCTGCGCGGACAGCGTGCCCTCTGCCGCCACCTGCAGGCGCGCCAGCGGCGTGCGCAGCTCGTGGGAGAGATCGCGGAGCAGTTGGCGCTGCAACACCATGTGCTCGTCGAGTCGCTCGGCCATATGGTCGAACGCCCGCCCCAGATCGCCCAGCTCGTCGCTGCGCCGGCTGATCTCTGCCTGCGTACGCGCCGTCAGGTCGTTGCCGCGCAGGGCATTGGCCTGCGCTCGCAGGCGTCCCAGCGGCACTATCCAGCGCCGATACAGCAACACTCCCAGCAGCAGGGCCAGCCCGGCCGGCACCAGGCCATGGGTGACCAGGCGCTTGGCCGGCGACAAGCCGGGAGGGACGAACTCGGCGGGAAGACGCAGGACCACCCGGCCTTGCTCCGGATGTTCGGGGAAGCGCAGGCTGATGAACGGCCGCGACAACGAGCGGGAGCTCATCGGCCAGTCGACGCCCCGCAGGAAAGTCAGGCGCTCGGCTTCCTCCGTGGTGAGCGGACGACTGCCCAGCGATTGCAACCGTCCGTCGAGCACGACCACCCAGTCCAGCGCCCGCTGGCGCGGCTCGGCCAGCCAACGGTCGATGCCCTCGCGGCCATCGTCGAGCCAGGCACGTTCGGCTCGCCGCGCATAATCCGCCAAGGCGGAGCGGGCTTCGGCGGACAGGTAGTAACCCTTCAGTTCGGCACTGCGTCCCCAGGTCCAGGACAGCCATACCGATAGCAGGAAGAACGCCACCAGCACCAGGGCCAGGCGCCAGAACAGCGAATGGCGGTTGGGCATCATGGCGCCGGTGTCAGGACGTAACCCTTGCCCCAGACGGTATGCAACTGGTGACCGGCGTAACCGAGGCGTTGCAGCTTGCGCCGCAGGTGACTGACGTGCATGTCCAGGCTGCGATCATGCTGGGTATGACCGCGGTGCAGGACATGCTGGTAAAGGAAGGCCTTGGTCAGGGTCTCGCCTTCCGCGGCGAGGAAGGTTTCCAGCAGGCGGTATTCGGTCGGCGTCAGGCCGGCGAACCGCTCGCCAAGGCTGACATCGCAGACATCGGCAGAGAATTGCAGCGAGGGCCGCGCCAGCGGTTCGGCGCAGCGGCCCGGCGCGCCCCCCCGCTCCAGGGCGATCCGACGCAGGATGGCATCGATGCGTACCCGCAGCTCGGCCAGGCTGAAAGGCTTCGGCAGATAATCGTCGGCGCCCTGGCTGAACCCGGCGATGCGGTCCTGCTCGGCGCCCAGGGCCGACATAAGGATCACCGGCAGCGCCTGCTCCTGGCGGAGTTGGCGAAGAATCTCGAGGCCATCGCGCCCCGGCAGCATGATGTCCATCAGGATCAGGTCATAGGCGCCGCTGCGCGCAGCCGCCAACCCCTCTTCCCCGTCTCGGCACCAGGTCACCTCGAAACCGCTGCCATTGAGGTGCTGGAACAGATGTGCGCCCAGTGTCGGATCGTCCTCGATGGCCAGCAGTCGGGGGTCGGGCGTCAGGGATGGGAGCATGGCAGCCAAATAAGATTGATTAGCAATCGTGCCAGTATTCACGATCTTTCCGCTTCGTCGCAAGCCGAATCCGCCGGGCTGCGCACATCGGTGCAGATTCCCCTTCCGCGACCCGCTAAACTGCGCGGGGTAAACGTATGGCCGGGGAGCGTCGGCCATCCCGATCTGGCTCGACGGAGAGACGTGTGTTCAAGGATCTCGGCATCAAGGGGCGCGTACTGCTGCTCACCCTGCTCCCCACCAGCCTGCTGGCGATGGTGCTTGGCGGTTACTTCACCTGGGTCCAGCTGTCCGACATGCGCGCCCAGTTGATCGAGCGCGGGCAACTGATCGCCGAACAACTGGCGCCGCTGGCCGCCACCGCGCTGGCGCGAAAGGATACCGCCGTGCTCAACCGCATCGCCAACGAGGCGCTGGACCAACCGGACGTGCGCGCGGTGACCTTCCTCGACGCCCGCCAGGAACGCCTCGCCCATGCCGGGCCAAGCATGCTCACCGTCGCCCCGGCCGGCGACGCCAGCCATCTGAGCATGTCCACCGAACTGGACACCACGCACTTCCTGCTACCGGTTCTTGGCCGCCACCACAGCCTGTCCGGCGCCACCGAGCCTGACGACGAGCGCGTACTCGGCTGGGTCGAACTGGAACTGTCGCACCATGGGACTCTGCTGCGCGGATATCGCAGCCTGTTCACCAGCCTCTTGCTGATCGCAGCCGGCCTCGGCGTCACCGCCCTCCTCGCCCTGCGCATGAGCCGCGCGATCAACGCGCCGCTGGAACTGATCAGCCAGGGCGTCGCCCAGCTCAAGGAAGGCCGCATGGAAACCCGCCTGCCACCGATGGGCAGCAACGAGCTGGACGAACTGGCCTCCGGCATCAACCGCATGGCGGAAACGCTGCAGAGCGCCCAGGAGGAAATGCAGCACAACATCGACCAGGCCACCGAGGACGTACGCCAGAACCTGGAAACCATCGAGATCCAGAACATCGAGCTGGACTTGGCGCGCAAGGAGGCCCTGGAGGCGAGCAGGATCAAGTCCGAGTTCCTCGCCAACATGAGCCACGAGATCCGCACCCCGCTCAACGGCATCCTCGGTTTCACCAACCTGCTGCAGAAGAGCGAGCTCAGCCCGCGCCAGCAGGACTACCTCACGACCATCCAGAAATCGGCGGAAAGCCTGCTGGGGATCATCAACGAGATCCTCGATTTCTCGAAGATCGAGGCCGGCAAGCTGGTTCTGGAAAACCTCCCTTTCAATCTCCGCGACCTGATCCAGGACGCCCTGACCATGCTGGCTCCGGCCGCCCACGAGAAGCAACTGGAACTGGTCAGCCTGGTCTACCGGGATACCCCGATCCAATTGCAGGGCGACCCGCAGCGGCTGAAGCAGATCCTCACCAACCTGGTCGGCAACGCCATCAAGTTCACCCAGGGCGGCACCGTCGCCGTACGCGCCATGCTCGAGGACGAAAGCGACGACCGCGCGCAGTTGCGGATCAGCGTCCAGGACACCGGTATCGGCCTCTCCGAGGAGGACCAGCAGGCCTTGTTCAAGGCCTTCAGCCAGGCCGACAACTCACTGTCGCGGCAAGCCGGTGGCACCGGCCTGGGCCTGGTGATCTCCAAGCGCCTGATCGAGCAGATGGGCGGCGAGATCGGCGTCGACAGTACGCCTGGGGAAGGTGCCGAATTCTGGATCAGCCTGAGTCTGCCGAAAAGTCGCGACGACAACGAGGAGCCAGGCGCCTCCTGGGCCGCGGGCCAGCGCGTGGCGCTGCTCGAACCGCAGGAGCTGACGCGCCGCTCGCTGCACCACCAGCTCACCGACTTCGGCCTGGAAGTGAGCGAATTCGCCGACCTCGACAGCCTCCAGGAAAGCCTGCGCAACCCGCCGCCCGGCCAGTTGCCGATCAGCCTGGCGGTGCTCGGCGTCTCGGCCGCGATCCATCCGCCGGAAGAGCTGAGCCAGTCGTTCTGGGAATTCGAACGGCTCGGCTGCAAGACCCTGGTGCTCTGCCCGACCACCGAGCAGGCGCAATACCACGCGACCCTGCCCGACGAACAGGTCGAGGCCAAGCCCGCCTGCACCCGCAAGCTGCAACGCAAGCTGCAGGAGTTGCTTCAAGTCCGTCCGACGCGCAGCGACAAGCCCCACGCCATGGTTTCCGGACGGCCGCCACGGCTGCTCTGCGTCGACGACAACCCGGCCAACCTGCTGCTGGTGCAGACCCTGCTCAGCGACCTCGGCGCCCAGGTCACCGCGGTGGACAGCGGCTACGCGGCCCTCGAGGTGGTGCAGCGCGAGCGCTTCGACCTGGTCTTCATGGACGTGCAGATGCCCGGCATGGACGGCCGCCAGGCCACCGAGGCGATCCGCCGCTGGGAGGCCGAGCGGGAAGTCAGCCCGGTGCCGGTGATCGCGCTCACCGCACATGCGCTTTCCAACGAGAAGCGCGCATTGCTGCAGGCCGGCATGGACGACTACCTGACCAAGCCGATCGACGAACAGCAATTGGCCCAGGTAGTGCTGAAGTGGACGGGACTGAGCCTGGGCCAGTCGCTGGCCAGCATGAGCCGTGCGCCGCAGCTCGGCCAGTTGAGCGTGCTCGACCCCGAGGAAGGGCTGCGCCTGGCCGCCGGCAAGGCCGACCTCGCCGCCGACATGCTGGCGATGCTGCTGGCCTCGCTGGCGGCGGACCGCCAGGCGATTCGCCAGGCCCGCGACAACGACGACCGCACCGCTTTGCTCGAGAGGGTCCACCGGCTGCATGGCGCCACCCGCTACTGTGGCGTGCCGCAGTTGCGCGCGGCCTGCCAGACCAGCGAAACCCTGCTCAAGCAGAACGATCCGGCGGCGGCCGCGGCCCTGGACGAGCTGGACAAGGCCATCGAGGCCCTGGCCGACACTGCCTCGGCCACCACCCACCTGTCCTCCACCAGCCTCGACTCCAGCGAACTCTGACCATGCGCATCCTGTTCTTCAGCAGCCAGGCCTACGACAGCGAGAGCTTCCAAGCCAGCAACCACCGGCACGGCTTCGAACTGCACTTCCAGCAGGCCCACCTGCAGGCGGACACGGCGGTCCTCGCCCAGGGCTTCGAAGTAGTCTGCGCCTTCGTCAACGACGACCTCTCGCGGCCGGTACTGGAACGCCTGGCCGCCGGCGGCACGCGCCTGGTCGCCCTGCGCTCGGCCGGCTACAACCACGTCGACCTGGCCGCCGCCGAAGCGCTCGGCCTGCCGGTGGTGCACGTCCCGGCCTATTCGCCGCACGCTGTCGCCGAGCACGCGGTCGGCCTGATCCTGACGCTCAACCGGCGCCTGCACCGCGCCTACAACCGGACCCGCGAGGGCGATTTCTCGCTGCATGGGCTGACCGGCTTCGACCTCCACGGCAAACGCGTCGGAGTGATCGGCACCGGACAGATCGGCGAGACCTTCGCCCGCATCATGGCCGGCTTCGGCTGCGAGCTGCTGGCCTACGATCCCTATCCCAATCCGCGCATCCAAGCACTCGGCGGCCGCTACCTGGCGCTCGACGCCCTGCTCGCCGAGTCCGACATCGTCAGCCTGCATTGCCCGCTGACCGCCGACACCCGCCACCTCATCGACGCGCAGCGCCTGGCGACGATGAAACCCGGCGCGATGCTGATCAATACCGGCCGTGGCGCCCTGGTGAACGCCGCGGCGCTGATCGAGGCGCTGAAGAGCGGACAACTGGGCTACCTCGGCCTCGATGTCTATGAAGAGGAAGCGGATATCTTTTTCGAGGATCGCTCCGACCAGCCCCTGCAGGATGACGTGCTGGCACGCCTGCTGAGCTTCCCCAACGTGGTGGTGACGGCCCACCAGGCCTTCCTTACCCGCGAGGCGCTGGCGGCGATCGCCGACACCACCCTGGACAACATCGCCGCCTGGCAGGACGGGACGCCACGCAATCGGGTCCGGGCCTGATGGCGTGGTAGCATGCGCGGCTGATTGGAGGCTCCATGGCTGAACACGATTTCCGTTACACCCTGCTCAACCCGCAATACACCCTCAACGAATGCCGCGCGCTCTCCCCGGGGCGCTACCAGGTCACCGGCACCGGCGGCTCGATCAAGGCCGACGACGTGCTGCTGGTCAGCCTCAAGGGCAGCAAGACCCTGAGCATGCGCCTGACCGTGGAAAAGGTTCGCCACCTGATCAACCCACCCGGCCAGTGGCTGGCGGTCGCCCGCGGCCCGGCATTCCGCGAACTGGCGATCCATACCTGGCAGGTCGACTGCGACCAGTGCCAGGCTCGTCTCGACTTCGAGTTCGCCGTGGACGCCAGTCTCGGTCGCAAGGCCCTGGCGCCGGCCGCCGAAGAACGCATTCACGAACTGGGCTGGCGCAGCCGCGAAGGCAAGCACCTGTGCCCGAAATGCCAGTAGGGCGAACGCCCCGTCCGACCGACGGTCTGTGAACTATCGCCCGTACGAAATGCGCAAAGGAAACGCCATGAAACCCTCTCTCGCCCTTTTCGCCTCCGCCGCCCTGATCCTGGGCGGTTGCGCCAGCCAGGAGACCACCCTGGAAACCGAGCAGGCCTACCAGGTCGACTGGGTCGGGGCACAACCGACGATGGACTACAGCCACATCAGCCTGACCTTCGACGGCCAGGGCCGCGCCTTCGGCAATGGCGGCTGCAACCACTGGTTCGCCAGCTACACCCTGCAGGACGACCTCCTTCAGTTCGGCGCCATCGGCAGCACCCGCCGCCTGTGCGCAGCGGAGATCATGGAGCAGGAACGGCGCTTCCTGGCCCTGCTGCAGAGCGTCCAGCACTGGGACATTTCGCCGTCCGACGAGCTGCGCCTGTGGCCGGCCGAAGGCAAGCCGCTGCGCCTGGTCCCCGAGCACGACTGAAGCCTGAAGCGGCGCTACCCGGCGCCGCCCGTTTACATTTTTTTGACATCCATTTCATTCCCGCTTGACCACCACGTCCCTAGGCTTCCGCATCCTCGCCCGGAGACGCTTGATGTTCGCCCCACCCAGCACCGAGACACTCAACCGCTTCTTTCTGTTGTCGTGGCTGGTGGTGCTCTGGCAGGTGCTGCGCCTGCAGGACGGGATCGTCTTCGACGACGCCTGGCTGCCGCTCTGGAGCGTCGCTGCCAGCCTGAGCTACGCCTTCCTTTATATAGTCCCGGTGTACCTCGCCTGCCGACTGCTCCTGCATTTCCATGATCGCCTTCCCGTGCGCCTCAGTCCGTGGCTGGCAGGCGTGCTGGCCATCGTCGGCAGCGCGGCGGTACAGATACTGCTCTACGCCGACCGCACCCTCTACGACCTGTACGGATTCCACCTCAACGGTTTCAGCATCGGCCTGCTGGTCTCGCCCGGCGGCCTCTCCAGCCTCGGCAGCGGCGACGGCACCCTGCTCAGCGCAAGCCTGGCGGCCCTGGCCCTGCTCTGTCTGCAGGTGCTGCTGTACAGCGCCTGCCAGGTCAGCCGCGAACGCCTTCCCGCGCTCCCTCGGCGCGCCTGGCGCTACCTGTTGGCGGCCTTCCTCTGCCTGGCCCTGGGCGAACGCCTGGCCTATGCGTTCAGCTCCCTGCGCGACTACCGGCCGATCCTGCTGGCCAGCGAACGCTATCCGCTTTACCTGCCATTGACCGTCCGCAGCCTGGCGCGAAGCCTGGGCATCCAGCCGACGCCCACCCAGCGCGAGCTGCTCCAGCAGCAGAGCGACCTGCACTATCCGCTCCGGCCGCTGGAGTTCAGCGCCCCGGCGCACCCATTGAACATCGTCTGGATCGTCGCCGAGTCGCTCCGCGGGGACATGCTCGATCCGCGCTACATGCCCAGGCTGTGGGACTTCTCCAACCGGGCGATCCGCCTGGACAACCACTACAGCAGCGGCAACCTGACCCAGATGGGCGTCTTCGGCATGTTCTACGGGCTGCACGGCGGCTACTGGGACGCCGTGCTGAAGGCCGGCCAGCCGCCGGTGCTCATGGAGGTACTCAGGCAGCAGAACTACCAGTTCCGGATCAATGCCGCGCAACGTTTCAGCTATCCGCCCTTCGACCGCAGCGTGTTCGTCAACCTGCGCCCCCAGGACCTGCACGTGCTGGATAGCCCGGAGCCTGCCTGGCAGCGCGACGCCCGGAACACCGACGACCTGCTGCGCTTCGTCGATCGCCGACTACCCGACCGGCCGTTCTTCGCCTGCCTGTTCCTCGAGTCGAGCCACGCCAACTACAGCTTCCGCGACGAGACCGCGAAAATCCGCCCCTATCTGGTCAACTTCAACTACCTGACCACCGATTTCCAGGCGCAGATGCCGCTGATCAAGAACCGCTACCTGAATGCCGTGCGCGAAGTCGATACACAGATCGGCCGCCTGCTGCAGCACCTGGAAAACCAGCACCTGCTGGAAAACACCGCGGTAGTGGTGCTCGGCGACCATGGGGAAGAGTTCATGGAACGCTCGCGCTGGGGCCACAATACCGAGTTCAATCGCTACCAGACCGGCACCGTCGCCGTGCTGAGCATTCCCGGACAGGCGCCCCGTGCCGTCCGCGGCATCACCAGCCACATCGACCTGCCCGCAACGCTCCTGCCGCTGCTGGGCGTACGCAATCCGCCCCGCGACTACTCGCTGGGACAGGACCTGCTCGCAGCGGACTACCATCGCGACTATGCGGTGAGCGCCGATACCACGCGCATCGCCTACCTGGGCGAAGGCTTCAAGGTGAGCTTCCCACTGCGTGGCGCGGACCGTCACCACGGTCCGGTGAGCGATGGCGACGACCGCCCGCTCGACGTGGAACAACAGGAAGCCATACGCGGCCCACTCCGTGCAGCACGCCTGGAACTGCTGCAGGATCTCGGCCGCTTCAGCGCCTTGCCGGTAGGGGAAGAGCCGTCGCCGCGGAACCTCGCGACTTCGTTGACGCCATGAGGAGCATCAGAACAGCCTGAGTTGTTCGTGGGCGCCCTGCAGGTCGAGCAGGCGCACGCCGACGCCGATCAGGCGCACCGGACGATTGCCACGGGCAAAGGCCTGGCCGAGCAATTGCCGGTAGCTCTCCAGGTCGCGCCCGGCGCCGGACTGTTCCACCGTGGTCTGGGTGAAATCGTGAAACTTCAGTTTAACGAACGGCTTGTCCGGCCGATAACTGCCATCCAGGCGTTGCAGGCGTCCGTCCAGCTCCCCGAGCAGGGTCGGCAATTCCTCCAGGCAAGCCGCCAGGTCCGGCAGGTCGCGATCGAAGGTACATTCGACGCTCACCGACTGGCGCCGGCTGTCGACTTCCACCGGTCGCTCGTCGATACCATGGGCCAGTCCCCACAGGCGTTCGCCGAAGCTGCCGAACTCGCGCACCAGGCTCAGCTTGCTGCCCTGGCGCAGGTCGGCGCAGGTGCGGATGCCCATCCGCGCCAGGCGCTCCGCCGTGACCTTGCCGACGCCATGCAACTTGGCCACCGGCAACTCGGCGACGAACCCGTCGACCTGCTCCGGGGTAATCACGAACAGCCCGTCCGGCTTGCGCCAGTCGCTGGCGATCTTGGCCAGGAACTTGTTCGGCGCGACGCCCGCCGAAACGGTGATGTGCAGCTCCTCGGCCACCCGGCGGCGGATGTCCTGGGCAATCCGCGTGGCGCTACCGGCGAAATGCGGCGAAGCGCTGACGTCCAGGTAGGCCTCGTCCAGCGAAAGCGGCTCGATCAGATCGGTATAATCGCGGAAGATCGCATGGATCTGCTTCGACACCGCCCGGTAGACATCGAAACGCGGGCGCACCACCAGCAGATCGGGACACAGCTTGAGCGCCGTGCGCATGGCCATCGCCGAGCGCACGCCATAGGCTCGCGCCTCGTAGCTGCAAGTGGCGACCACTCCGCGCTTGTCCGGCGAACCGCCAACCGCCAGCGCCTTGCCGCGCAGGCTGGGGTCGTCGCGCATCTCGAGGGCGGCATAGAAACAGTCGCAGTCTATATGGATGATTTTCCGCACCGGAATCTCGCTACAAGCCCCGCCGGGCCTGCCCCGGAGCGCTGAATTCTAACATTGGGCAAGCGCTAAGCATTTGAAGAAAAAACACTTTTTTCGAAAAATCGATTGACAGCCCGACGAGAGTCCGTAGAATGCGCCCACACAGACGCGGGATGGAGCAGTCTGGTAGCTCGTCGGGCTCATAACCCGAAGGTCGTTGGTTCAAATCCAGCTCCCGCAACCACATTCGAAAAGCCCCGGCACTAGCGATAGCGCCGGGGCTTTTTGCATTCCGCCCCTCCTGTTCCACTGCATCGCCTCGCCCTCCGTTCGCTCGCATCATCGCACATTTAACTGTATATTCGTACAGCAAGCTCAGCCTTCGATGAATGCTCGGTAACGGATACGGAAAGGACAGACAGATGCTGAACGTCGAACAATTGAAGCGCAGCGTGAACCGGATGGAACTCGACGACATCCGCCAGGCAGTGGACGAACTGCAGATGGACGGCCTGGTCACCGACGGCAAGACGCCGTTCACCCGCGTGCACTTCAACACCTGCTTCGCCGAGATCGAGGCGCTGTTCCAGCGCGCCGGCTTCCACCGGCCGCTCGATGTGGTCGGCTACCAGGGCGAGATCTATGCGTTGTACGACCCCTCTCGCTGGGAGGCCGTGGAAGTGCTGCGCTGGTTGAAGGAATACCGCGAGGAATCGCGTCACCTGACTCCGGCGTGAGCGCAACGCCTGCGTCAGCGCAACTCGTGTGCCAGGCGCGCGCAGGCCATCCCCACGACCAGCATCACCAGCGGACCGAAGGCCCGCATGGAGATCCGCGCAAGGCTCCAGGACTCTTTCGCTGCGAACAGGCTTGCCGGATTCACCGAATAGACCAGCAGGGAACCGCAGAACAGCCCCAGGCCCAGCAGGCCCAGGCGGCGCAACCAACCGTCGTGGCGGAGCAATACCACCAGCAGGGCGCCGTACAACAGGCAATCGACCCGCGCCACCGAGTCCTTGACCTGCAACGACTGTTCCCAATCCCCCAGCCACCATCCAGCGGCCACGCCCAGCACGACTCCGGCGCCGACATGAATGCCCGCCTGGATCATCGTCACCCTTCCCCCCTCGGAAATGGTCGGACAGTGCAAGCCGCCACTATGCCCACGGCAAGCTGAACCATCGCTGAACGAATACCAGCAAATGGCCTTCGGCCACTTCGCCGACGCAACTCCTGCAAAACCCGGCGGTCTTCTCCCTGTGACAGGACGCCGCCCCGCACAGAAAAAATCTGCTGCGACCACTTGGGAACTCGCCCGAGAGGCCATACTCTGTCGCGCAAATTCCCATGAGGTGGCTGATGCGCACCGACGCTCCCGTTCCAGAACATCCCGCTCCACCCAGCTCTCCCGCGTCCCCACAACGCATCCGGCTGATCGATCGGATTACCGCCTACCGCCAGCCCATCGGCCTGGTCTTCACCTTGCTGCTGTTCGGCCTGGCGCTGGTGGCCTGCTACCACCTGCTACGGGAGATCGATCCCGGCGCCCTCCACGATGCCATCGCCGACGTGCCCAGGCCGGCGCTGCTCGGCGCCCTGAGCGCGACCGCCCTCGGCTTCGTCATCCTGCTCGGCTACGAGTGGTCGGCCAGCCGCTTCGCTGGCGTCACGCTGCCCATGCGCAGCCTGGCCACCGGCGGCTTCAGCGCCTTCGCCATCGGCAATGCGGTAGGCCTGTCGCTGCTTTCCGGCGGCTCCGTACGCTACCGACTGTATTCCCGGCATGGCATCGGCGCTGCCGAAATTGCCCGGATGA
Organism: Pseudomonas sp. HMSC076A11; assembly: GCF_001810205.1. Classification (NCBI taxonomy): domain Bacteria; kingdom Pseudomonadati; phylum Pseudomonadota; class Gammaproteobacteria; order Pseudomonadales; family Pseudomonadaceae; genus Pseudomonas; species Pseudomonas sp. HMSC076A11. The sequence continues at coordinate 237,415 of NZ_KV800287.1, forward strand.
CGCTATTTGCCAGCCTTTCCCTGGGCTGCGCACTGCCGGTGCTGGCGGCACTCGCCGCACTCTGCAATCTCGACGATGCGGCGTCGGCGCTGCACCTGCCCCACGCCCTGGTCGCCGTCATCGCGATCGCCGTCCTGTTGCTGGCTGTCGGCCTGGTGGCGTTCCTGGCTCGGCACCGTCTGCCGGGAGAACGGCCGTCCCCCGACAGCCTGCTGGTCCGCCTCGGCCGCCGCAGCCTGCGCCTGCCAGGCCTGCGCCTGTCGCTGCTGCAACTGCTGATCACCGCCCTCGACGTCGCCGCCGCCGCTACCGTCCTTTATCTGTTGCTGCCGGAAACCCCACCCTTCGCGGCGTTCCTGCTGGTCTACCTGCTCGCCCTGGCCGCCGGCGTACTCAGCCACGTACCAGGCGGAGTCGGGGTGTTCGAGGCGGTGCTGCTGGCCGCGTTCGCCGGCCAACTGGGCGCCGCGCCGCTGGCCGCGGCCCTGCTCTTGTACCGCTTGATCTACGTGGTGCTGCCACTGCTGCTGGCCTGCCTGTTGTTGCTGTTCCTCGAAGCGCGCCGGTTGTGGGTGACGCGCCAGGCGATTCGCGTCGCCTCGGGTTTCGCCGCACCGATCCTGGCGATCCTGGTCTTCCTCTCCGGTGTCGTGCTGCTGTTTTCCGGCGCCACACCGGCGATCGACACCCGCCTGGAGCACCTCGGTTTCCTCATTCCACATCGCCTGATCGATGCCTCGCACCTGGTCGCCAGCCTGATCGGCGTGCTCTGCCTCCTGCTCGCGCAGGGTTTGCGCCGACGGCTGTCGGCCGCCTGGGCCCTGACCCTGGTGCTGTTGCTGGTGGGCGCCCTGCTTTCGCTGCTGAAAGGCTTCGACTGGGAAGAAGCCAGCCTGCTGAGCCTGACCGCCGCGCTGCTCGCCATGTTCCGCCGCTCCTTCTACCGTCCCAGCCGGCTGATGGAAGTCCCCTTCTCGCCGCTCTACGTAGGCGCCAGCATCTGCGTGGTCGGCGCCTCGGTCTGGCTGCTGCTGTTCGCCAACCAGGACGTGCATTACAGCAACCAGCTCTGGTGGCAGTTCGCCCTGGACGCCGACGCCCCGCGCGCCCTGCGCGCCGCCCTCGGCAGTTGCCTGCTGCTCCTGGCCCTGGCCCTTGGCTGGCTGCTGCGCGCGGCACCGCCGGCGATCCGCGAGCCGAACGCGGAAGAGCTGCAGCGCGCGGCGCGGATCATCCGCCACTCGGACCAGCCGGATGGCGGCCTGGCCCTGACCGGCGACAAGGCCCTGCTCTTCCATGAGAGCGACGACGCTTTCCTCATGTACGCCCGCCGCGGTCGCAGCATGATCGCCCTGTACGACCCGATCGGCCCGGCCATGCAGCGCGCCGAACTGATCTGGCAGTTCCGCGACCTCTGCGACCTGCACCATGCCCGCCCGGTGTTCTACCAGGTGCGTGCCGAGAACCTGCCGTTCTACATGGACATTGGCCTGACCGCCCTCAAGCTCGGCGAAGAAGCGCGAGTCGACCTGCTGCGCTTCGACCTGGAGAACAAGGGCAAGGAAATGAAAGACCTGCGCTACACCTGGAACCGCGGCCAGCGCGACGGCCTGGCCCTGGAGTTCCATGAACCGGGCCAGGCTCCGCTGGACGAGCTGAAGGCGATATCGGACGCCTGGCTGGGCGGCAAGCAGGTGCGCGAGAAAGGCTTCTCCCTGGGCCGCTTCACCCCGACGTACCTGAACTTCTTCCGCATCGCCATCGTCCGCCACCAAGGCAAGCCGGTGGCCTTCGCCAACCTGCTGGAGACCGACAGCCGCGAACTGGCGAGCCTCGACCTGATGCGCGTGCACCCGGACGCGCCGAAGCTGACCATGGAGTTCCTCATGCTCGGCCTCATCCTCCACTACAAGGCCCAGGGCCACGCGCGCTTCAGCCTCGGCATGGTGCCGCTGGCCGGGCTCCAGCCAAGGCGCGGCGCACCGTTGACCCAGCGCCTGGGCGCGCTGGTCTTCCGGCGGGGCGAACAGTTCTACAATTTCCAGGGGCTGCGACGCTTCAAGGACAAGTTCCAGCCCGACTGGGAACCCCGCTACCTGGCCGTGCCAGCCGGGCTCGACCCGCTGGTGGCCCTGGCCGATACCGCCGCGCTGATCGCCGGCGGCCTGACTGGATTGGTGAAACGCTGATATGTCTGTCGTGAAACGTCACTGGCGCCGTTTTCTGGTCGCCGCCCTGGTGCTGATCGTCGGTGCCGCCCTGCTGCTCTGGAGCCGACCGGCGGCCCAGGCGAAACTGGAAGCCCTGGACCTCGACGACGGCGGCCACGCCACCCTTGCCGAACCCGGCGAGAAGCCGCGCTCGCGGGTGGTGGTGATCGCCGCCCCCGAACAGCAACTGAACGACGCCCAGATGCTGAACCTGGCTCACGACAGCGCCGCCCGGGTGATCCAGTACTTCCCCCCGGAAAACGGCGATTGCAGGGCGCAGCAGTCCCGGCTCGAAGCGGTCATTGCCCGCCTCGGCGGCAAGCCGAACCTAGTCGCCGGCATCGGCCCAGGCTCGACCACCGCCTGGCGCTGGCTCGCCAGCCAGGACGACGACAAGGCCAAGGCGCTCTCGGTCGGCTTCGACATTGCCCTGGCCGAGCGCGACTGCGACGCCCCGCTGCCGCACCAGGCGTCGCACGGCCAGTGGCTGCTGGCCTGGAACGACAACCCGGACGACGACACCGCAGTCTTCGTCCGCAAGCAGTCGAGCGCGGAAACCAGCATCAGCGACTACGACACCCCGCTGTCCGACGTGCTCGCCCATCAGTTGCGCCTGCAACTGCAAGGCAACGCCGAGGCCCTGCCGGTACTCGAGGTCCCCGCGGCGAAACCCTCGGACATCGTCACCCTGTTCTATTCCGGCGACGGCGGCTGGCGCGACCTGGACAAGGACTCTGCCGAGCATATGGCCAGCATGGGCTACCCGGTGGTCGGCATCGACACCCTGCGCTACTACTGGCAACACAAGAGCCCGGAACAGAGCGCCGCCGACCTCTCCAAGCTGATGCAACACTACCGCGAGAAGTGGGGCGCGAAACGTTTCGTCCTGGCCGGCTACTCGTTCGGCGCTGACATCCTGCCGGCGATCTACAACCGCCTGCCCGGAAAGGACCAGCAGCAAGTGAAAGCCATGCTGCTGCTGGCGCTGGCGCGGACCGGCAGCTTCGAGATCGAAGTGGAAGGCTGGCTGGGCAAGGCCGGCGAGGAAGCCGCCACCGGCCCGGAGATGGCCAGGTTGCCGGCGGCCAAGGTGTTCTGCATCTATGGCGCCGAAGAAAAGGACGAAAGCGGCTGTACCCAATCCCAGGCCGTCGGCGAGAAGCTCGAACTGCCGGGCGGGCACCACTTCGACGAGGACTACCTGTCCCTGGCGAAGAAGATGCTCCAGGCCATCCGCGACCGCGAGAACGCTCCCGACGCCTGATCGCGATCAAGCTCTCCCCGCTCCGCCCTTCTTGTCCCCGGCCGGCGCCAGCTAGACTGAGCCTGCCGGGGGCATTCAGGCTGGCTTCAGCGGAGCCGCCGAGAATACCGGCCGACCCGCCGCAGAGCGGGCTCCCGAGAGCCGAAGAGAAGGAACCGTGATGAGCTGGAAAAACACCGAGTCCCGTTATGGGAGCCTGACCATTGCCCTGCACTGGCTGACCCTGCTGCTGATCGCCGGGGTCTACGCCTGTATCGAACTGAAGGGCAATTTCCCCAAGGGCAGCGAAACCCGCGAACTGCTCAAGCAATGGCACTTCATGCTTGGCCTGAGCGTTTTCCTGCTGGTCTGGTTGCGCCTGCTGGTGCGCCTGGCCACCCCTACCCCGCGCATAGAGCCCGCCATCCCCGCCTGGCAGGCGACGCTGGCCAGGCTGATGCACTACGCCCTCTACCTGATGATGATCGGCCTGCCCTTCGCCGGCTGGCTGATCCTCAGCGCCGCCGGCAAGCCGATACCGTTCTTCGGCCTGGAGCTACCGCCGCTGGTCGACAAGAACCCCGACCTCGCCGGGCAAATCAAGGAATGGCACGAAACCATCGGCAACGCCGGTTATTTCCTGATCGGCCTGCACGCCGCCGCGGCGCTCTTCCATCACTTCGTCAGCCGCGACAACACCCTGGTACGGATGCTGCCGCAACGGCGCTGAGAAACGCGCAAAAAAACGCGCCCAATCGGGCGCGCTTTTTTGCAGCGGAGCGGATCAGATCTCGACCTGGGTTCCCAACTCGATCACCCGGTTGAGCGGCAGGTTGAAATAGCGCAGGTTGCCGTTGGCGTTCTTCAGCAGGAAGGCGAACAACCCCTCGCGCCAGCGCGCCATGCCGATGCGCTTGGATGGAATCACCGTCTCCCGGCTGAGGAAGTAGGTGGTGCGCATCGGGCTGAAGTCCAGTTCGTTGAGATGGCACAGGCGCAAGGCAGCCGGGATGTCCGGCTCTTCCATGAAGCCGAAGTGCAGGATCACCCGGAAGAACCCGTCGCCATAGGCCTCGACCTCGAAACGGCGATCCGGCGAAACCCGTGGGCTGTCTTCGTTGACCACGGTGAGCAGCACCACCTGCTCGTGCAGCACCTGGTTGTGCAACAGGTTGTGCAGCAGCGCGTGAGGCACCGCGTCGGTACGCGCGGTAAGGAACACCGCGGTCCCCTGGACCCGGTGCGGCGGCTGCACGCGCATGCTGGAAATGAACACCGAGAGCGGCAGCGAGCCCTCGTCGAGACGCTCCACCAGCAGTTGGCGGCCACGCTTCCAGGTGGACATCAGGATGAAGATGACGATACCCGCGATGACCGGGAAGGCGCCGCCCTGGATCACCTTGGGCAGGTTGGCGGCGAAGAACAGGCTGTCCACCGCGAGCATCACGCAGAAGAACGGGACGCCCAGCCACAGCGGCCATTTCCACAGGCGCCAGATCACCACGCCCATCAGCAGGGTGGTGATCAGCATGGTTCCGGTCACCGCCACGCCGTAGGCAGCCGCCAGCGACGCCGAGGACTCGAAGCCGAGCACCAGCAGGACCACGCCGACCATCAGCGCCCAATTCACCCCGCCGATGTAGATCTGCCCCTGCTCGTGGCTGGAAGTGTGCTGGATGGTCATCCGCGGCACGTAGCCGAGCTGGATGGCCTGGCGGGTCAGGGAGAAGGCGCCGGAGATCACCGCCTGGGAGGCGATCACCGTGGCCAGGGTGGACAGCGCCACCATCGGCAGCAGCGCCCAGCCCGGCGCCAGCAGGTAGAAGGGGTTGCGCGCCGCCTCGGCGTTGGAAAGGATGGTCGCGCCCTGGCCGAAGTAGTTCAGCACCAGCGCCGGCAGCACCAGCAGGAACCAGGCACGGGCGATCGGCTTGCGACCGAAGTGGCCCATGTCGGCGTACAGCGCCTCGGCGCCGGTCAGCGCCAGTACGGTGGCGCCGAGGATGGCGACACCGATGCCGGGATGCGAGCTGAAGAAACGCACGGCCCATACAGGGTTCATCGCCTGCAGCACTTCCGGCTGCTGGATCACCCCGTAGACGCCCAGCGCCGCCAGGGCGCCGAACCAGAGCACCATGACCGGGCCGAACAGGATGCCGATCCGCGCGGTGCCGTGCTTCTGGATCAGGAACAGGCCGATCAGCACGATAAGCGCCAGCGGTACCGTCCAGTGCTCCAGGCCGTCGAAGGCGATCTCCAGCCCTTCTACCGCCGACAGTACCGAGATCGCCGGGGTAATCATGCTGTCGCCGTAGAACAGCGCCGCGCCGATCAGGCCGGCAACCACCACGAAGGTCTGCAGCCTGCCGAACGGCGCCGCCGCCCGGCGCGCCAGGGCCGACAGCGCCATCACCCCGCCCTCGCCCTGGTTGTCGGCACGCAGGACGAAGATCACGTACTTGATGGAAACGACCCAGACCAGCGACCAGAAGATCAGCGACAGCACGCCAAGGACGCCATCGTGGTTGGCCTGCACCCCGTAGCCGCCGATGAAGACCTCTTTCAGGGTATACAAGGGACTGGTGCCGATATCCCCATAGCAGACTCCAACCGCCCCGACCATCAGGCCGATGGCAGAGCTGGAATGCCCCTCCGACGTCTCCTCGGCACGCGTCGCTGCATCACTCATGAAACGCTTTCCCCCGGAAAAATTCGGCAAATGCTGCGCCCATGCCGTCCGCGATGCAAGCGCCGAGGCCACGGACTGCTATGACTATAGAAGGCCGGGGAGCCGATTGCCGAGCGCCCGCGGTGAGTTTTTCCAGGGCCGGAAAAGAGCTGCACGGGAGACTGGAAAAGCCGCGGCGCTGCCGCTAGAATTGCGCACTTTTTGATCAGAGGCGCCAGCAAGCGCGCCCGCCTACCGAGGTTAGCCATGTCCACCCCCACTCCCAAAGTCGGCTTCGTCAGTCTTGGATGCCCCAAGGCGCTGGTCGACTCCGAGCGCATCCTCACCCAGCTGCGCATGGAAGGCTATGAGGTCGTTCCGACCTACGAAGACGCCGACGTCGTGGTGGTCAACACCTGCGGTTTCATCGACAGCGCCAAGGCCGAGTCCCTGGAAGTGATCGGCGAAGCCATCGCCGAGAACGGCAAGGTCATCGTCACCGGCTGCATGGGCGTGGAAGAGCACGCGATCCGCGACGTGCATCCAAGCGTGCTGGCGGTCACCGGCCCGCAACAGTACGAGCAGGTGGTTACCGCGGTGCACGAAGTGGTGCCGCCGAAGACCGAACACAACCCGCTGGTCGACCTGGTCCCGCCGCAAGGCGTCAAGCTGACCCCGCGCCACTACGCCTACCTGAAGATTTCCGAAGGCTGCAACCACAGTTGCAGCTTCTGCATCATCCCGTCCATGCGCGGCAAGCTGGTCAGCCGGCCGGTCGGCGAAGTGCTGAGCGAGGCCGAGCGCCTGGTCAAGGCCGGGGTCAAGGAACTCCTGGTGATTTCCCAGGACACCAGCGCCTACGGCGTGGACCTGAAGTACAAGACCGACTTCTGGAACGGCCAGCCGGTCAAGACCCGCATGAAGGAACTCTGCGAGGCGCTGAGCAGCATGGGCGTGTGGGTTCGCCTGCACTACGTCTACCCGTACCCCAACGTCGACGACGTGATCCCGCTGATGGCCGCCGGCAAGCTCCTGCCGTACCTCGACATCCCCTTCCAGCACGCCAGCCCGAAGGTGCTCAAGGCCATGAAGCGCCCGGCCTTCGAGGACAAGACCCTGGCCCGGATCAAGCAGTGGCGCGAGATCTGCCCGGAACTGACCATCCGCTCGACCTTCATCGTCGGCTTCCCGGGCGAAACCGAAGAAGACTTCCAGTACCTGCTCGACTGGCTGACGGAAGCCCAGCTCGACCGCGTCGGCTGCTTCCAGTACTCCCCCGTCGAAGGCGCTCCGGCCAACGAGCTGGGCCTGGAGCCGGTGCCGGACGAGGTCAAGCAGGACCGCTGGGAACGCTTCATGGCCCACCAGCAGGCGATTTCCGCCGCTCGCCTGCAGCTCAAGGTGGGCAAGGAAATCGAAGTGCTGATCGACGAAGTCGACGAACAGGGCGCGGTCGGCCGCTCCTGGGCCGACGCTCCGGAAATCGACGGCAACGTGTTCGTCGACAGCGACGAGCTGAAGCCGGGCGACAAGGTCCGCGTGCGCATCACCGATGCCGACGAGTACGACCTCTGGGCCGAGCTGGTCTGAGCCCCCCCCCTGAAGAGCCCCGCCCCGCGGGGCTTTTTCATCGCCAACCGTTCCGGAGAGCACGATGCTCAACAACGACGTACTACGCAGCCTGCGCTACCTGCTGGATCTTCCCGACGCACATCTGGCCGAACTGGCCGCCCCGTTCGGCGAGCAAGTCGAAGCGGACCTGCTCGAGGCTTACCTGAAGAAGGAAGACGAAGACGGCTTCCAGGCCTGCCCCGACCGCTACCTGGCGCGCTGCCTGGACGGACTGATCATCCAGCGCCGCGGTCGCGACGAGTCGCGTCCGCTACCGCCGCTGGAGCTGCCGTTGAGCAACAACATGATCCTGAAGAAGCTGCGGGTCGCCTTCGAACTCAAGGAGGAAGACCTCCATGCCATCCTCGCCAGCGTCGACTTCCCGGTCTCCAAACCCGAGCTGAGCGCCCTGTTTCGCAAGCCCGGCCACAGCAACTACCGGACCTGCGGCGACCAGTTGCTGCGCAACTTCCTCAAGGGCCTGACCCTGCGCGTCCGTGGCTGAACGCGCGGAGCCGCTGCTGGCGGTTCTGCTCCAGGCGCCGCCCTGCGTCGACCCCTGGTTCCTGGAGTGCCGCCAGGATCGCGCCGGCCTCACCATCCTCGTCCGCGACCTCGCCAACCAGCGCACCTGGCGCGTCGAGTTCGTCGAAGTCGAAGGCCTGCGCCAGCTCGACGCTGCCGACCTGCTGGAATTCTGGCCAGCCTGCGCGGCGTCCGAGGGTTGGCTGTACCGGGTCGAGCAAGGCGGCTGGCTGAACCAGGAATGCCGTCGCGAGGGCTTCGTCGCCCGCGAGACCAAGGCCGTCGACGAGTATTTCGTCAATGGCGGCGATCGCTGCCTGAGCGTGCTGTCCTGGTCGCCACCGAAGGTTTCCCCGCTGATCTGACCGCCATGAAAAAAGCCGCCCTTGGGCGGCTTCTCGCGTGGCGCTCCGGCTACATCAGGAAGATCGTCGCCAGGCCGAGGAAGATGAAGAAACCGCCGCTGTCGGTCATCGCAGTGATCATTACGCTGGAGCCCATCGCCGGATCGCGTCCGAAACGATGCAGGGTCATCGGGATCAGCACTCCCATCATCGCCGCCAGCAGCAGGTTCAGGGTCATCGCGGCGGTCATCACCACGCCCAGTTCCCAGTTGCCGTAAAGATAGAAGGCCACCACGCCGATCACTCCGCCCCACGCCAGGCCGTTGACCAGCGCGACGCCAAGCTCCTTGCGCAGCAGGCGGTTGCGACTGTTGCTGGTCGGCTGTACCTGGTCGAGCGCGATGGCGCGGACGATCATGGTGATGGTCTGGTTGCCGGAATTGCCACCGATGCCGGCAACGATCGGCATCAGCGCGGCCAGCGCCACCAGTTTCTCGATGGAGCCTTCGAACAGACCGATCACCCGCGAGGCGACGAAGGCGGTGATCAGGTTGGTGGCCAGCCAGGCCCAGCGGTTGCGCACCGACTTCCAGACCGAGGCGAAGATGTCTTCTTCTTCACGCAGACCGGCCATGTTGAGGACTTCGCTTTCGCTTTCCTCACGGATCAGGTCGACCATCTCGTCGATGGTCAGACGACCGATCAGCTTGCCGCCCTTGTCCACCACCGGCGCGGAAATCAGGTCGTAACGCTCGAATGCCTGGGCGGCGTCGTAGCCGTCCTCGTCCGGGTGGAAGGTCACCGGGTCGGTGGCCATGACTTCCAGCACTTGCTTGTCCGGATCGTTGACCAGCAGGCGCTTGATCGGCAGCACGCCCTTGAGCACGCCGTCGTAGTCGACCACGAACAGTTTGTCGGTATGCCCGGGCAGTTCCTTCAGGCGGCGCAGGTAGCGCAGCACCACTTCCAGGCTGACGTCCTCGCGGATGGTGACCATCTCGAAGTCCATCAGCGCGCCGACCTGGTCCTCCTCGTAGGACAGCGCCGAACGCACTCGCTCGCGCTGCTGCGCGTCGAGGCTTTCCATCAGTTCATGGACCACGTCGCGCGGCAGTTCCGGTGCCAGGTCGGCGAGTTCGTCGGCGTCCAGGTCCTTGGTCGCGGCGATGATCTCGTGGTCGTCCATGTCCGCGATCAGGGTTTCCCGGACCGCGTCGGAGACTTCGAGGAGGATGTCGCCGTCGTCCTCGGACTTGACCAGTTGCCAGACCGTCAGGCGGTCGTCCAGCGGCAGCGATTCGAGGATGTGGGCGATGTCGGCGGGGTGCAGTTCCTCCAGCTTGCGCTGGAGTTCTACGAGATTCTGCCGGTGGACGAGGTTTTCCACCCGGTCATGGTGCTGGCCTTCCTGACGATGGGTCAGGTCTTCCACCACCTTGTGGCGATGCAGCAGCTCGACCACCTGCGCTAGGCGGTCCTGCAGGCTTTCCTGCGGCTTCTTGGCTTCTACTTCGGTCATAGCGCGCTCCACCCCCAGTAGCGGAGCACGCCAAAGGGGTCAATCAGAAACGTGATTGGTCAAACGGGAAACTGTTCGAGTTTCTACTGGGTAAGTCCATGGGGGTGTTCCAAGGGCCCTCTCGGGGCAGATACGGATAATGATAACACTCCGCTTGCGTTTTGCGCGTTACAAAATGGCGGCAAGAACAAGCGCTTGCGGCACAAAGTTCATCGTCACTCGACGCCTGACTGCGACGCCGGAAATTTCACTCAGGACACTCGGCCCCGCGGAAAAAGGCAACGCGTTAGCCTGCACTCACCCTTATCCGACCCGGAGTGCCGCCCATGCGTTCCCTGTCCCTCCTTCTCCTCCTCTCGCTGGCGTCCACCTGCGAGGCCGCTGCGGTATTCCGCTGCGAAGACGCCAGCGGCCATGTCAGCTTCACCCAACTCGGTTGCCCCGCCGGGCAGGCCGGCGAGACCGTCGTGGCGGACAACCCGCCGCCGGGAGGCAGGAGCGTCACGCCGAGGGCCGAGACGAAGACGAAAAAGGCGTCCATCGGCCGGAAAAGCGTGCCGCTCGCGGTGATCGGAGAAAGAGAAGATCGCTGCGGCAGACGCCTGGACGAGAAGGAACGCCGCAAGGCGATCGTGGAGCAGCGGATCATGGCGGGAATGACCCGCTCCGATGTGGAGCGGGCGCTGGGCAAGCCGGACCGGGTCAGCGGGAACAATGCGGAGGTGCGTTATCAGTACAAGGCCGACAAGCGACGGGGAGCGAGAAGCGTGAGCTTCGATCAGGAGGGATGTGTGAAGGGAAAGGGAAGGTACCGGGTGGAGCGAGTCGATCCCGGGAGCTAAGGCCGGGCCGTCCTCATACCGATGAAAGCAGGACCGGCATCGCCCTTAGCGTGCCGGGCAGGGTGTCGCCCTGCCTGCATGGAAAAGACGGACGACAGTCTTCAGCAACCTACCGCCTGCCCGCCGCGCACGCCTCTGGCTGGCAGTTATGGTCAGGCTCAATCCTCTTTCTGCGGTTCGCCGGGCAACAACGCGCGTGATGAACAGACCGCGATACAGGTGGAATCCCGTTTGCACGTCCACCGTTTCGGAAGCGCCTTGCAGTGAAGTCAAGGCAGCGATGCCCTTGCGCACACGGCACTCGTTCAACGCGCGGCTGCCTCCCTCCATCGGCAGCAAGGAGGGCAACGGCTCGCCAGCGGGCGCATGGTCGACAATGCTGCCGACGATGGTGATGAGCTGGTCGCCGCGCGCGCTGACGGCAGCCTGCGCGAGGTTTTCGGAAATCACCGCATCCAGGCGAACGATGCCGACGCGACGACTGATCAACATGACCATGGATCTCTCCTCTATGTATGGATGGCATCGCTACGATGCATCGCAACGACCTCTAGGAAGCCGTTCCACCCGTCCCCCCGGAGGCCTGCCCGGGAGCGGTGCGCTCGAGGTCGACGAGCAGCACGTGTTCGTGAGCGAGAACAAGGTCGAAACGAGCCTGCCCCAGCGCCTGGCCATCCTGCACGACGGACAGGTTTTCGATGGGTGTCAGGCGCAGCAGGCTGGCCTTCAGCACGCGCAGGCGCTCGCCGGCATTGCCTGACTGCAGCAGGCAGCGGGCATCCTGCAGGTACTGGTGCGCCTCGGGACCATGCCAGGTCAGGCGAAAGATGCTCTCGCAACTGGCCAGCAGGGACTCCTGCTCGCCACTGGCGGAAAACTCCCGCCGCACCTTGCCAAGCAGGCTCGAGGACTCCAGGCGCAAGGTCATGAAGGGGATGGCCGGCGGGGCCAGCAGTTGATCGGCATCGATGACGCTGCCGGCGGGCAGGCCGAACAACTGCCGCAACGTTTCGCGCAGGGCGGCGTGATCCAGGCGCACGGTTGCACTGGACATGGCGAACTCCTTTTTCAGGATGGATGGATGACGGACAGGCACCGACGCGGCGGATACAACCGCCGGCCAGGCCGGAGCGAAGTACGTTCGTTCAATGCAGGCGCAGGACCCGCGCCAGGTTGCCGCGCGCCTGCAACAGCAGGACCAGCAGCACCAGCAGTACCCCGAGCATCCACGGCGAGAGGTGCTCGGCACGATACAACCCGGCCACTATTCCCAGCGCCTGGCAGCCGGTGCACAACGCCAGCAGGTAGGCGCACAGGGAAACGCCGGGGCGGAAACGCGCGCCGGCGCGGCGATAGGTGATCAGGCGCATGCAGATCGCCGAGCAGACCAGCACGGTCAGGGTGGACAGCGGATCAACCATCGGACTTGCCTCCCCGGCGGCGCAACAGCCCGCGCATCCAGCTGGGCAGTTCGCCGCCACGCATCCACTCGAGCATGCCGATGCCGCCGGTCACGCAGAGGGTCGCGGCGACGAAGGCGGCCATGCCGCTGGTCTGGGTCAATCCGCGGCCGAGCGCCTCGATTCCGGCGTAATAGCCGCCGACCCAGGACACCAGCAGGTAGCCGAGGCGGGTCAGGGCGTTGTAGTCACGGGCGAACACGACAAAGAAGATGGCGCCGCCGAAGCCTCCCAGCAAGGCGTTGCCATCGATACCCGGCAGGTACATGGCCAGGCCGACGCCAGCCATTGCGCTGGCGGCGGAGGCCGCAGAGCTTGGCTCGGACATGGATGACTCCCGGAAATGCAAAGGCCCGCCGAAAAGGCGGGCCCGGAACGGC
>NZ_KV800287.1:250316-253024 GCF_001810205.1 Pseudomonas sp. HMSC076A11
CCCGGAACGGCCGAAGCCCGCATCGGCGGGCTTCGGCCAGAGGAATTTCAATCGTGGAGAATTTATACCTTTATCGTCCCATAGCGTCAATATGGGAAAACCCGTTTTCATACAGAAATTTTTTTAGCGCTCGCCCACGATCCCCACCTCCGCCATCGGCTCCTCCAGCCGCTGCAAGGCCTGGCGCAGCAAAGCGACGACCCGCTCGCGCCATTCCTTGTCCCAGCGATGCAGGGTGCTCTTCGACAGCCCGCTGAGTCGCTCGATCTCGCGGATGCTCGACGGCGGACGACGGAACATGCGCATCAGCAAGGCCAGGGTTGCCCGCTGCTCGATCGGGTCGGCCCCGGGCTTCAGCCAGTCGCGCAAAGCCGCCAGGCCAAGGACGAAATCCCGCCCGCGGGCGAACTCGGCCCGCACCACCGCCAGCTCCAGTGGGTGCGCAGCCAGCTGGCGCTGGGCGAAACGCACGGTCATCACCGCCTGGGCCTGCCATTCGTGCGGACTCAAACCGCTGGGCAGGTGTTCGATGAAGCTGCGATCGAAGCGCTCGCGCAGGCCATCGATCACCATCGCCGTCGACGACTTCGGTCCCGGCTGGTGCTCGAACATCCAGTAGGCCACGGCCAGCGCCTGCTCGGTACTTTGAAACATGGTATTCCCTCCTTGGCCGGCCCACCTGGCTGGCCGCTCGCATTAGCCACCCGCAGTGGCTGTGTTGGGCCGCCGTCCTACCCGACGCGAGTAGGAAAGCGCTGAAATTATGGTAATACCCATATACGGACGCTTGCAATGCCACAGGCACACCCTTAGTCTTTCCACCTATGGAACTCAAAGATCGCATCAAGGCGGCGCGCAAGCACGCCCATCTCAGCCAGGTCCAGCTTGCCCAGGCGGTAGGCATGACCCAGACCTCCATTTCCGATCTGGAGCGCGGCAAGTCCCGCGCCACCAGCTTCGTCGCGCAGATCGCCGGCGCCTGCGGCGTCAACCCCCTGTGGCTGGCGGAAGGTCGTGGCGAGATGCTCGCCGAGCGCGGCCAGGCGAATGCAGGACCCAATGCCAGTTGGCTTGGCGCAGTAGAGTCATGGGACGACGAAACGCCCCTGGATGCCGACGAGATCGAACTGCCCTTCTACAAGGAGATCGAGCTGTCCGGCGGCAAGGGCAGCACGGTGATCCTGCAGACCGGCGGGCGCAAGCTGCGCTTCGGCAAGTACACCCTGCGCAAGAAGAACATCGATCCGGCCAGTGCCGCCTGCGTCACGGTCAGCGGCAACAGCATGGAGCCGGTGCTGCCGGACGGCAGCACGGTAGGCGTGGACACTAGCGCGCGGACGATCAAGGACGGCGACATGTACGCCTTCGACCACGACGGCCAACTGCGCGTTAAACTGCTTTACCGCCTTCCAGGCGGCGGCCTGCGCATTCGCAGCTTCAACAGTGACGAGCATCCGGACGAGCGCTACGAGCCCCAGGAAGCCGCCGAGCACATCAACGTGATCGGCCGGGTGTTCTGGTACTCGGTGCTGGTCTGACCCCTTCCCGCCCCGCCTGACGACGGGGCCGCGTTCCGGCGGAAGAAAAATCCCGGGCAAAGAAAAAGGGCCTGCATTGCTGCAGGCCCTTTCGGTATGGCGCACTCAGGAGGATTCGAACCTCCGACCGCTCGGTTCGTAGCCGAGTACTCTATCCAGCTGAGCTATGAGTGCGTGTCGGTGCTTTTTCCGGCCACCTGCCGGTAACGCTTGTTTTACCGTGAAAGACCGCAACTGTCGATCCTTCGCTCGCCGAGCCCCTGACGAGAGGAACCCTTCGAAATATGGCGCACTCAGGAGGATTCGAACCTCCGACCGCTCGGTTCGTAGCCGAGTACTCTATCCAGCTGAGCTATGAGTGCGTCGTGGGGGCGCATTATAGATTGTGGATTTTATCCGTCAAGCGATTTTTTCAATCAAATCAGTAACTTAGTTACCAAGATGGCTTTCGCCGCCTGAATCAACCTCTAACACTTGAATGGCGGAGAGGGGGGGATTCGAACCCCCGACACCCTTTTGAGGTGTACTCCCTTAGCAGGGGAGCGCCTTCGGCCACTCGGCCACCTCTCCGCAACACGGGGCGCATGATACCCATCTTTACCCCGTTTGCAAAGGGAAAATTAGATAAAAATTAATGGTTTGGCTCTTGATCTTTCTCTTTCTGGATGCGCTGGTAAATTTCCTCCCGGTGTACGGCGACTTCCTTCGGCGCGTTGACGCCGATGCGCACCTGGTTCCCTTTGACACCCAGTACCGTCACGGTGACGTCGTCACCTACCATCAGGGTCTCTCCGACCCGACGAGTCAGAATCAGCATTCCTTTCTCCTCACGCGAATATTTCAGGACAACAGTCTGCAAAAAAGAAATGGCGGCGGATCCGCAGAAATCAAGAGCGCGATCCTTCACCCAGTATTGACCAGTCCCGCCGGAATGAAAGTTCCTGCCAAACGGTCAAAAACGACAAAAGGCGCGGGGTTGCCGCGCCTTTCGCCTGTCAGCGTCACTCACCCTGTCGCGCCGGCGCGTCGAGCTCGAACGCCGTGTGCAGAGCACGTACCGCCAGTTCCAGGTACTTCTCTTCGATCACCACGGAAACCTTGATTTCCGAGGTGGAGATCATCTGGATGTTGATGCTTTCCTTGGCCAGCGCTTCGAACATGCGGCTGGGC
>NZ_KV800287.1:253124-275972 GCF_001810205.1 Pseudomonas sp. HMSC076A11
GCTGGCCACGCCGGCGTGCGAACGCATGCCGACGCCGACGATGGAAACCTTGGCGATGTTGGTGTCGCCGATGGCTTCGCGCGCGCCGATGTTGGCGGCGGTCTGCTTGAGGATTTCCAGGGCGTTCAGGTAATCGTTGCGATGCACCGTGAAGGTGAAGTCGGTGGTGTTATCGTGCGCCACGTTCTGCACGATCATGTCGACTTCCACATTGGCGGCACTGATCGGCCCGAGGATCTTGAAGGCCACGCCGGGGGTATCGGGTACGCCACGGATGGTCAGCTTGGCTTCGTCGCGGTTGAAGGCGATGCCGGAGATGATCGGCTGTTCCATGGATTCCTCTTCATCATCGATAGTAATGAGGGTGCCCGGACCCTCCTGGAAGCTGTGCAGCACGCGCAGCGGAACGTTGTACTTGCCGGCGAACTCGACCGCCCGGATCTGCAGCACCTTGGAACCGAGGCTGGCCATTTCCAGCATTTCCTCGAAGGTGATCTTGTCCAGCCGACGGGCCTGCGGCACTACGCGCGGATCGGTGGTGTAGACGCCGTCGACGTCGGTGTAGATCTGGCATTCGTCGGCCTTCAACGCCGCCGCCAGGGCCACCCCGGTGGTATCGGAACCGCCGCGGCCCAGCGTGGTGATGTTGCCGTTGCCGTCGACGCCCTGGAAACCGGCGACCACCACTACCCTGCCGGCCTTGAGGTCGGCGCGGATGTGGGTGTCGTCGATGTGCAGGATGCGCGCCTTGGTGTGCGCGCTGTCGGTGAGGATACGCACCTGGTTGCCGGTATAGGAGACCGCCGGCACGCCGCGCTTGACCAGGGCCATGCTGAGCAGGGCGATGGTCACCTGCTCTCCGGTCGAGACCATGACGTCCAGTTCGCGCGGAACCGGCTGCTCCATGATCTGGTTGGCCAGGCCGATTAGACGGTTGGTCTCCCCGCTCATGGCGGATACCACCACGACGACGTCATCGCCCGCTTCGCGGAATTTCTTCACCTTCTCGGCCACCTGCTCGATACGCTCGACGGTGCCGACGGAGGTCCCTCCAAACTTCTGTACGATCAAAGCCATTTCAAACCGCCTGATTCCGTGAAGGGCGCCCTTTTGAACCTGCCACATTCTTTCGCTACCCGGACTGGCGGGGCGCACCGCCGGCCGGGCATCAAGGGGCGCTGGCCGCCCGGCCCCGCGTCGCTCTGGCGCGGGGCCGGCATGGCATCAGAGCCCTTGCTCGACGAAGCGCTGGGCCAGGGCCAGGGCCTCGTCCAATTTCGCTGCATCGGTGCCGCCGCCCTGGGCCATATCCGGGCGTCCGCCACCTTTGCCACCAACTGCCGCCGCGGCTTGCTTCATAAGCTCGCC
This sequence comes from Pseudomonas sp. HMSC076A11, assembly GCF_001810205.1. Classification (NCBI taxonomy): domain Bacteria; kingdom Pseudomonadati; phylum Pseudomonadota; class Gammaproteobacteria; order Pseudomonadales; family Pseudomonadaceae; genus Pseudomonas; species Pseudomonas sp. HMSC076A11. The sequence continues at coordinate 254,493 of NZ_KV800287.1, forward strand.
GGCCTTCAGTTGGCCGGTCAGGTCCTGGGTCACGCCTGCGACCAGTACGACCTTCCCGTCCAGCTCGCCGCCGAGCAGGATCACTGCGCGGCCGAGCTTGTTCTTCAACTGGTCGACCAGCGCCAGCAGCGCCTTGCCGTCCAGACCATCGAGGCGCGCGGCGAGTACCTTCGCGCCCTTGATTTCCACCGCCGCCGCCGAAAGGTCGTCGCCGGCCGCGCTGGCAGCCTTGGCCTTGAGCTGTTCCAGCTCCTTCTCCAGCGAGCGGTTGCGCTCCAGCAGGGCGCCGAGCTTGTCCAGCAGGTTGTCGCGGCTGCCCTTGACCAGGCTGGCGGCTTCCTTGAGCTGCTCCTCGGCACCGTTCAGGTAGGCCAGCGCCGCCGCGCCGGTGACCGCCTCGATACGGCGTACGCCGGCAGCCACGCCACCCTCGCTGGTGATCTTGAACAGGCCGATGTCGCCGGTGCGGGATACGTGGGTGCCACCGCACAGCTCGACGGAGAAATCGCCGCCCATGCTCAGTACGCGCACCTGGTCGCCGTACTTCTCGCCGAACAGCGCCATGGCGCCCTTGGCCTTGGCGGTGTCGATATCGGTTTCCTCGGTCTCGACCTCGGTGTTGCGACGGATTTCGGCGTTGACGATATCCTCCAGGGCCTTCAGTTGTTCCGCCTTGATCGCCTCGAAGTGGCTGAAGTCGAAACGCAGGCGCTGGCTGTCCACCAGCGAGCCCTTCTGTTGTACGTGGTCGCCCAGTACCTGGCGCAGCGCGGCATGCAGCAGGTGGGTCGCGGAGTGGTTGAGCGCGGTGGCCTGGCGTACCGAGGCGTCGACCTCGGCCTTGACCGCGCCGCCGACGCTCAGGTTGCCCCGGGCGACCACGCCATGGTGCAGGTGCGCGCCGCCAGCCTTGGTGGTATCGCGCACGTCGAAGCGCACGCCAGCCGCCTCGAGGTAGCCACTGTCGCCGACCTGGCCGCCGGACTCGGCGTAGAACGGCGTCTGGTCGAGGACCACGACGCCCTCCTCGCCCTCCTCCAGGCGCTCGACGGCCTGGCCGTCCCTGAACAGCGCGACGATCTGCCCGGCGCCGGAGACGCCCTGATAGCCGAGGAAGCGGGTCTCGCCGTCGACCTTGACCAGGCTGTTGTAGTCCATGCCGAAGGCGCTGGAAGCGCGGGCGCGCTCGCGCTGGGCCTCCATCTCGCGCTCGAAGCCGTCCTCGTCGATGGTCAGCTCGCGCTCGCGGGCGATGTCATTGGTCAGGTCGACCGGGAAGCCATAGGTGTCGTACAGCTTGAACACCACGTTGCCGGGAATCACGCTGCCCTGCAGTTCGGCGAGGTCCTGTTCGAGGATCTTCAGGCCTTGCTCCAGGGTCTTGGCGAACTGTTCTTCCTCGGTCTTCAGCACGCGCTCGATGTGTGCCTGCTGTTGCTTCAGCTCGGGGAAGGCATCGCCCATCTCGGCGACCAGCGCTGCGACGATCTTGTGGAAGAAGGTGCCCCTGGCGCCCAGCTTGTTGCCGTGGCGGCAGGCGCGGCGGATGATCCGCCGCAAGACGTAGCCGCGACCCTCGTTGGACGGCAGTACGCCGTCGGCGATCAGGAAGCTGCAGGAACGGATGTGGTCGGCTACCACCTTCAGCGACGGCGCGTCGTCGTTGGCGCAGCCGATGGCCTCGGCGGAGGCTTTCAGCAGGTTCTGGAACAGGTCGATCTCATAGTTCGAGTGCACGTGCTGGAGTACCGCGCTGACGCGCTCCAGGCCCATGCCGGTGTCCACGCTCGGCGCCGGCAGCGGGTGCATGACGCCGTCCGCGGTGCGGTTGAACTGCATGAACACGTTGTTCCAGATCTCGATGTAGCGGTCGCCGTCCTCTTCCGGCGAACCGGGCGGGCCGCCCCAGATCTCCGGCCCATGGTCGAAGAAGATCTCGGTGCAGGGACCGCAGGGTCCGGTATCGCCCATCGCCCAGAAGTTGTCGGACGCATAGGGCGCGCCCTTGTTGTCGCCGATCCGCACCATACGCTCGGCGGGCACGCCGACTTCCTTGGTCCAGATGTCGTAGGCTTCGTCGTCGGTGGCGTAGACGGTGACCCAGAGCTTTTCCTTGGGCAGGTTCAGCCATTTCTCGCCGGTGAGGAACTCCCAGGCGTAATGGATGGCGTCGCGCTTGAAATAGTCGCCGAAGCTGAAGTTACCCAGCATTTCGAAGAAGGTGTGGTGCCGCGCGGTGTAGCCGACGTTTTCCAGGTCGTTGTGCTTGCCGCCGGCGCGCACGCATTTCTGGCTGGTGGTCGCACGGGTGTAGGCGCGCTTTTCCAGGCCGAGGAAGCAGTCCTTGAACTGGTTCATGCCCGCGTTGGTGAACAGCAGGGTCGGATCGTTCGCCGGGATCAGCGAACTGGAAGCGACACGGGTGTGTCCCTTCTCTTCGAAGAAGCGGAGGAAGGCTTCACGGATTTCAGCGCTTTTCATAGGTTCTTCCACGGAAAATTGGCGGCCACGAATCGCCGGCAAAGGGCCGCATTATATCGGCCCTTGGGCAAGGTTGTAGTGTATTTGCGCGATAGTTATTGCCTATTGCCGACCTTTTCGCTTATGAGCGACGAAAGGCCGCGAAGGCATCCAGTACTTGTCCTATGGACTCGGCGGAAACGTCCAGGTGGGTGACCAGGCGCAAACGCGCCGCCGCGCTGATCCGCACCCCGCGCTCGGCGAGGAAGTCGCGCAGCGCGACCGCCCGCTCGCCGACATCGACGTAGACCATGTTGGTCTGCACCGGCTCCACCGCATAGCCCAGTTCGCGCAGCCCGTCGCCCAGGCGCGCGGCGTTGGCGTGGTCGTCGGCCAGGCGTGCCACCTGGTGGTCGAGGGCGTACAGGCCGGCAGCCGCCAACAGGCCGGCCTGGCGCATCCCGCCGCCGACCATCTTGCGCCAGCGGCGGGCCTTGCCGATCAGTTCGACGCTGCCGCAAAGTACCGAGCCCACCGGCGCACCGAGGCCCTTGGACAGGCACACCGACACCGAGTCGAAGTGTCGGGTGATCTCGCTGGCGTCTACGCCCAGCTTCACCGCCGCGTTGTACAGGCGCGCGCCATCCAGGTGCAGGGCCAGGCCACGCGCGCGAGTGAAGGCGCGCGCCGCGGCCAGGTAGTCGAGCGGCAGCACCTTGCCCTGCATGGTGTTTTCCAGGGCCAGCAGGCGGGTCCTGGCGAAGTGGAAATCGTCGGCCTTGATCGCCGCCGCGACCTTGTCCAGGTGGAGCGATCCGTCGGCCTCGCCGTCGATCGGCTGCGGCTGGATCGAGCCCAGCACCGCGGCACCGCCGCCCTCGTATTTGTAGGTATGCGCCTGCTGGCCGACGATGTATTCGTCGCCGCGCTCGCAGTGGGCCATCAATCCGAGCAGGTTGCTCATGGTCCCGGTCGGTACGAAGAGCGCCGCGGCGAAGCCCAGGCGCGCCGCCAGTTCGGCCTCCAGGCGGTTGACCGTGGGGTCCTCGCCATAGACGTCGTCGCCCAGTTCGGCCGCGGCCATGGCTTCGCGCATGCCGGCGGTGGGCTGGGTGACGGTGTCGCTGCGCAGGTCGATGACAGGCACGGAGGGCTCCTCGGTTCGGCGGAAAAGCCCGATCCTACGGCGCTCTACCGACAGCCACAAGGGAAGTCGGGAAATCTTCCCGGCCGCAACGGAAACGGAGCGCCGAAGCGCTCCGTCATGATCGAGAGGGAAGGCCGATACGCCTCAGAGCTTGGCCGGCACCACCAGGATTCCGGCACGCAGGCCGTTCTTCACCCGTGGATTGGGGAAGATGATGCGCGCGCCGACCTCATCCACCACCCAGCGCGTGCCGCCGATATCCTCGGCCAGCAGGTAGCCCGGCGAGAGTTCGGTGAAGTTGGCCACGTCGTCGTCGAGGTGCAGGCGGAAGTGGTCGCTGTGCTTGATCACCTCGCGCGACACGCTGAACAGCTTGAGGCCGTCGAGCCGGGAGCCGTCCGGCTGTTCCTCGCTGCCGTCGATCAGCAGCTCCAGGCTCCGTTCCAGGCGCTCCAGGTTGACCTCCTGGTTCTCTCCGAACGGACGTGCCTTGCCCAGTTCCAGGGTAAAGGCCTCGGCGCCGAGCTGGCCGTAGGTGTAGGCGCTGAAGGTGATGCCCGGCTTGTTCTGCAACAGCACCGCCTCGATGCCGGCGTCGCGCAGGCGGGCCAGTTCGCTGCGGGAATGCTGGCGGCCCTCGGCCCAGGGGTAGAGGGCGAACTGCTCGATCTTCGAGCCGCGGATCGCGGTATGCAGGTCGTAGTGCAGGTGGACTCGCTCGGTCTTGCTGAAGAACACCTGGGCCAGGCGCTCCAGCTCGGCGGCACGGAAGGCCTCGTTGCCGCTGCCCTCCTCGTGGCGACCGTTGAACAGGCGGTTCATGTCCTGTTCGACGTAGCGCTCGCCGCGGCGGATGGCTTCGGGGTTGCCGAACAGGAAGAGGACCCTGGCGGCAGGCTTGAGGGTGCCAGCGGCGACCTTGCGGATCAGTCGTTCGAGCAGTTCGATGGGCGCGGTCTCGTTGCCGTGGATACCGGCCGAGAGCAACAGGTCGACGCCGTTATCGCGGGCGCCGATCGGCGTGACTTCCAGCGCGCCCTCGGCCAGCCAGTGCAGGCGGGTGCCGTCGGCGGTGAGCTGGATCTTCTCGGTCGGCTCGCGGCCGGCCAGGGTCAAGTCGAGCAGTTTGCCGAGGGCGAGCATGGGATGTCCTCAGTCAGTGGGTGTGGTCGCAGCCGCAGTCGAGGCCGTGCTCGTGGTCGTCGCCCTCTTCGATCGGCTCCATCTCCAGTTGCAGGCTGACCAGGTTGGTCGCCATCGGCCGCAGCAGCAGGTTGGTGTATTCGGTATCGCCGTCTTCGACGTCGACGCCGATCAGCAACTGGCCGTTGCCGGCTTGCTGGACCCACACTTCCTTGCCCTGCCAGACCACGGCGAAACGGGTGCAGGAAGTTTCCAGCTGGGTGCCGTCGGTATCTTCGAGGATCAGTTGCAGGCTATCGGACATGGTGGCGAGGCTCTCAATCGAGTTGGAAGGAATAAACCGAGCCCAGTTTAAGGATCTGCGTCAGTTCATCCAATGCCGTCCGGCACTCCAGCAGCAGTTGGGGGTCGGCCAGGTCGGTCTCGCTCAGGCGGTCGCGGTAGTGCCGGTCGACCCAGGCTACCAGCGTGTCGTACAGGCCGGCGCTCATGATCACCCCCGGATTCACCGCCGCCAGCTCCCGTTCCTGCAGCGCCACGCGCAAGCGCAGGCAAGCCGGACCGCCGCCGTTCTGCATGCTCTGCTTGAGGTCGAAGACCTTCACTTCGCGGATCGGACCGTCGTCGCCGGTGAGCTGGTCCAGATAGTTCCAGACCCGCGGGTTGTTCCGACACTCCTCCGGTACCACCAGCAGCATCGAACCGTCGGCCTTCGACAGCAGTTGGCTGTTGAACAGGTAGGACTTCACCGCGTCCTCCACCGCGACCTGGTCGCGCGGCACGCAGATGGCGCGGAAGCGGCCGCCGCGGCGGCCCAGCTTGTCGTGCAGTTCGGCAAGGACCTTCTCGGTATCGAGGAAGGCGTCCTCGTGATGGAACAGCACCTCGCCATTGCCCACCGAGATCACATCGTTGTGGAACACGCCCTGGTCGATCACCGCCGGGTTCTGTTGAGCGTAGACCACTCCGGCCTCGCTCAGCCCGTGCAGACGCGCGACGGCCTGGCAGGCTTCCAGGGTCTGGCGCGCCGGATAGCGTTGCGGCGCCGGGAAGCGACTGTCGAAGGCGCTGCGACCGAAGACGAAGAACTCCACGCCGGCATCGCCATAGTCCTTGCAGAAGCGCGTGTGGTTGGCCGCGCCTTCGTCGCCGAACTGGCTCACTGCCGGCAGCGCCGCGTGATGGGCGAAATGCCGCTCGTCGTTGAACATCGCCGCCAGCACGCGGCTGGTGGTGGGATGCTCGATGGATCGGTGGAACTTGCAGTTCAGGTTGGCCGCGGTGAAATGCACGCGGCCATCGGCGGTGTCGGCACTCGGGCTGACCGTGGCGGCATTGGCGGTCCACATGCTCGACGCCGAGCTGCAGGCGGCGAGGAGAGGCATCGCTTCCTTCGCCGCGCGGCGGATCACCTCCTCGTCGCTGCCGGAGAAGCCCAGGCTACGCAGCGCAGCGGTATCCGGGCGGGCTTGCGGAGCGAGTACCCCCTGCTTGAAACCCATCTCCATCAGCGCCTTCATCTTCGCCAGGCCCTGCTTCGCCGCTTCCTTCGGGTTGGACACCGCCTGGCTGTTGCTTTGCGAAGCGACATTGCCGTAGGACAGGCCGCCGTAGTTGTGGGTCGGGCCGACCAGGCCGTCGAAATTCACTTCATGGGCATTCATAGGCTGATCCCGGGAGTCAGGGTGGCAGGAAGGGACACGCTGGGGCTTTCCAGCGAGGCGACCGGATAGGCGCAGTAATCGGCGGCGTAGTAGGCGCTCGGCCGGTGGTTGCCGGACGCGCCGATACCGCCGAACGGCGCGCTGCTGGCGGCGCCGGTGAGCTGCTTGTTCCAGTTGACGATGCCGGCGCGGCTTTCCACGAGGAACTGCTCGAAACGCTCGCGGGAATCCGACAGCAACCCGGCGGCCAGGCCGTACTGGGTGGCGTTGGCTTCACGGATCGCCGCAGCGAAATCGGAGTAGCGGATCACTTGCAACAGCGGCCCGAAGAACTCTTCGTCCGGTCGCTCGGCCACCGCGCTGACGTCGAGGATGCCCGGGGTCAGCAGGGCGGCGCCGTCGATCGGCTGGGTCATCGCCAGCAGCGGCTGTGCGCCCTTGCCGATCAAATGCTCCTGGGCCTTGAGCAGGTGCTCGGCGGCGCTCAGCGAAATCACCGCGCCCATGAACGGCGCCGGCTGTTCGTCGAAGCGACCGACCCGCAGGGTAGCGCTGACCGCCACCAGGCGCGCCAGCAGTGCGTCGCCCCAGGCGCCCTGCGGCACCAGCAGGCGGCGGGCGCAGGTGCAACGCTGGCCTGCGGAGATGAAGGCGGACTGGATGATGGTGTAGACGGCGGCGTCGAGGTCGGCGACCTCCTCCACCACCAGCGGGTTGTTGCCGCCCATCTCCAGCGCCAGGATTTTCTGCGGCTGGCCGCCAAACTGGCTGTGCAGCAGGTTGCCGGTGCGACTGGACCCGGTGAAGAACAGACCGTCGAGCCCACGGTGGGCGGCCAGCGCGACGCCGGTTTCGCGACCGCCCTGGACCAGGTTGAGCACGCCGGCCGGCAGGCCGGCCTGGATCCAGGCCTTGAGCGTCAGCTCGGCGACCTTCGGGGTCAGCTCGCTGGGCTTGAACACCACGCAGTTACCGGCCAGCAGCGCCGGGACGATATGCCCGTTGGGCAGGTGGCCGGGGAAATTGTAGGGACCGAATACCGCCACCACGCCATGCGGCTTGTGCCGTAGCACGGCGGTAGCGTCGGCCAGCGGACCGGATTTCTCGCCGGTGCGCTCGCGGAACGCCTGCACCGAGATCGCCACCTTGTTGACCATGCTGGTCACTTCGGTGGCCGACTCCCACAGCGGCTTGCCGGTTTCCTCGCCGATCACTCGGGCCAGCTCGTCGGCGCGGGACTTGAGGGTCGCAGCGAAGCGCTCGAGCAACTCGATGCGCTGCTCCAGCGGGCGCCGCGCCCAGGCCGGGAAGGCCTCGCGGGCGGCGCGCACGGCAGCGTCGACCTGGGTGGCGTCAGCGCCGCGCCCGGACCAGACCACGCCCTGGCCAACCGGGTCGAGGGACTCCAGGGTCTCGCCCTGGCCCGCCAGCCACTGGCCGGCAATGTAATGGGTACTCATCATCGACTCCTCGGGCGCCCTCGCCGGGACGCCTCCATCAGGCTTTCAACCGCGCTTCTGCGCCGACAGCGGCACCGCGCGTACCGAGGCGCCGGCCGACAGGCGCAGGCGCTTGGCAGTCAGCGGATCGACCACCAGGGTGCCGGCGGCGGCCCGCGCCGGCGCGGCGGTGATGCGACAGTCTTCGCGCTTGCGGTTGTGGATCAGGTAGGGCTCGGCGTCGTCGCCGGGAGTGCCCACCGCCAGCACCAGGTTCTGGCTCTCGGCGATGGCGCGGATCTTGTCGGTCTCGGCCTCGATCGCCGGGCCGGCGTCGAAGATGTCGACGTAGCCCTGGTAGCTGAAGCCCTCGGCCTTGAGCATGGCCAGCGCCGGCTCGGTGTTCGGATGGACGCGGCCGATCACCCCGCGCGCCTCCTCGGAGAGGAAGCAGGTGTAGAGCGGGAACTTCGGCATCAGCTCGGCGATGAAGGCCTTGTTGCCGACCCCGGTGAGGTAGTCGGCCTGGGAGAATTCCATCTTGAAGAAGTGCCGGCCGAGGCTTTCCCAGAATGGCGAACGCCCCTCCTCGTCGGACATGCCGCGCATCTCGGCGATCAGCTTGTCGCCGAACAGGTGGCGGAATTCGGCGATGAACAGGAAGCGCGCGCGCGACAGCAGCTTGCCGTTGAGGCCGCTGCGGTGGTCGGCGTGGAGGAACAGCGAGCACAGCTCGGAATTGCCGGTCAGGTCGTTGGCCAGGAACAGCGTGGGGATCTCGCGATGGATGTTGAGTTCCTGCGAGGCGCTCACGGTGAGGCCGACCCGGTAGTTGTACCAGGGTTCGCGAAGCCCCACCGCTCCGGCGATGGCGGAGATGCCGACGACCTTGCCGGCGTCGTCCTCGAGGACGAACAGGTAGTCGGCGTCGCCGCGTTCGGCCTCGCCGCGGAAGGCCTTCTCGGCCCAGCTGACGCGATGCTGCAGGCGCTGCTCGTTGGCCGGCAGGGTGGTCAGACCGGTACCGGTGCTGCGCGCCAGCTCGATCAGGGCCGGCAGGTCGGCGCTGGTAACAGGACGTACGATCATGACTGGCTCCTTCAGACCGCTACCAGGCGCACGCTGGCGCCTTCGCCGACGCCCAGGGCCTCGGCGGCTTCAACACTCAGGGCCACCGGCTTGCCGGGCGCCCAGTCCAGGTCCAGCACGACCGCGCGGAAGTCCTGCAACTGGCCGTTGGTGACCAGGTATGGACGCCCGCTCTTCGGCGCCTCGCCGATCTTCACCGGAACCACCCGGCTCTGGGCGATCGAGCGAATCCCCGAGGTACGCGCGTGCAGGGTCGGGCCGCCATCGAAGATGTCGATGTAGTTGTCGGTCTCGAAGCCTTCGCGCATCAGGATATCGAAGGTGATCTGCGCTCGCGGGTGGACCTGGCCCATGGACTCCTGGGCGGCATCCGGCAACAGTGGCACATAGATCGGATAGTGCGGCATCAGTTCGGCGAGGAAGGTGCGGCTCTTCAGCCCGGAGAGCTTTTCCGCCTCGATGTAGTTCAGGTCGAAGAAGTTGCGCCCGACCGCGTTCCAGAACGGCGATTCGCCCTGCTCGTCACTGTAGCCGACGATCTCCACCACCACCGCGTCGGCGAAGCGCTCCGGATGGCTGGCCATGAACAGCAGGCGACCGCGCGAGTTGAGTTCGGCATAGACGCTCTGCACCAGGTCGCGCTGTACGTAGAAACTGGTCAGCAGGCTGTTGCCGGTAAGGTCGTGGCACAGCGAGAGGACATGGATCTTGTTGTGGATCGACAGCGAGCGCGAGGCGTGCACGAAGGTTTCGTTGCGGAAGCTGTAGAACGGTTCCGAGAACCCGGCCGAGGCGACGATCGCCGAGCAGCCGACCAGCTCGCCGCTGGCGCTGTCCTCGAGGACGAAGAAATAGCTTTCCTCGCCGTTGTAGCTTACCTCCGCGGCGAACGAGGCCTCGGAAGCGAGGATCTTGTCGCGCAGGCGTTCGGCGTCATCCGGCAAGGACGTGACGCCTACCGGGCTGTCCGCCGCCAGACGCTGCACCTGTGGCAGGTCGGCCGCTTGGGCGGGGCGCATCACCAACATGGCGTCACTCCTTTCTCAGACAACGATGATTGCCGCATCCATGCGCGGGACCGCGGCACCTTCCTGTGCCACGGTTTCGAACGTCCAGCAGGGAAGATCCCGCGCCACGCACGGCGGCACGGTTCCCGGCTCCGGCGCGGGCCGCTCCGGGATGTCGCATCGGGTACCCCGGCCTGCGCCGGGGCTCCGTGGGTTCGCTCAGCCGCGGACCAGCTTGGCCACGGCGCGCTCGAAGCGCTCCAGGCCTTCGTCGATCTCGGCGTCGTCGATCACCAGGCTCGGCGCGAAGCGCACCACGTCCGGGCTGGCCTGGAGCACCATGACCGCCTCTTTCTCGGCGGCGTTGAGCACATCCCTGGCCTTGCCCTTCCACTCGTCGGTCAGCGCCGCGCCGATCAGCAGGCCCATGCCGCGGATCTCGCCGAAGATGCCGTACTCCTGGCCGATCTTCTGCAGGCGGGACTTGAAGCGCTCATGCTTGGCCTTCACGCCATCCAGCACTTCCGGGGTATTGATCACGTCCAGCGCCGCCTCGGCCACCGCCGACGCCAGCGGGTTGCCGCCGTAGGTGGTGCCGTGGGTGCCGACCGACAGGTGCTTGGCGATCTCGCCGGTGGTCAGCATCGCACCGATAGGGAAGCCGCCGCCCAGGCTCTTGGCGCTGGAGAGGATGTCCGGGACCACGCCGTAGTGCATGTAGGCGAACAGCTCGCCGACCCGGCCCATGCCGCTCTGGACCTCGTCGAAGACCAGCAGCGCGTTGTGCTCGTCGCACAGCTTGCGCGCCCCTTCCAGGTAGGCCTGCTGCGCCGGCAGCACGCCGCCCTCGCCCTGGATCGGTTCCAGCACCACGGCGCAGGTCTTGTCGGAGATCGCCGCCCTCAGCGCTTCCAGGTCGTTGTAGGGAACGTGGGTGATACCCTCGAACTTGGGCCCGAAGCCATCGGAATACTTCGGCTGGCCGCCGACGTTGACGGTGAACAGGGTGCGCCCGTGGAAGCTGTTGCTGGCGGCGATGATCTCGTACTTCTGCGGGCCGTAGACATCGTTGGCGTAGCGGCGAGCCAGCTTGAAGGCCGCCTCGTTGGCCTCGGCGCCGGAGTTGGCGAGGAACACCCGCTCGGCGAAGGTGGCGTCCACCAGCTTGCGCGCCAGGCGCAGGGCCGGCTCGTTGGTGAAGACGTTGGAAACGTGCCAGATGCGCTGGGCCTGCTCGGTGAGCGCCTTGACCAGCGCCGGATGCGCGTGGCCCAGGGAGGTCACGGCGATGCCGCCGGCGAAATCGATCAGTTCGCGGCCGCTCTGGTCCCAGACGCGCGATCCCTCGCCTCGCACCGGGATGAAGGCGGCGGGGGCGTAGTTGGGGACCATATACCGGTCGAAATCGGCACGTTCTACCTGCGCATGGGGAGCGGACATCGGTGTTTCTCCTGCCTGAAGGCGGCTATCGATGAAAGGATTGTAGGGATTGGGACCGGGCCGGCATTGCCGCCATGCGACAACTTGTTATAGCGTCAACCCGGGAATTTCCGCGGCTTTCGGAAATGCGACAGAAAGCATCGGGAAGGCGCAGTGTAAACGCGCGATGCACTCGGTTGCATACTTCTTCTACGCCGCCCCGCGGGCGGGAACAGCAGGGAAACAAGCCATGCCCATCGAGGGAATCGACTACCGTCTCGTCTTCGCCTCCGACGTCAATCCGCGCGACGGCCTCGGCCTGGAGTGCTGGCGCGGCGAACAGCCGCTGTTCGAGGTCTTTCGCGACGACGCCGGCCGGCGTTTCGTGGTCAACCTGTTCGCCAGCGACGTTCCGCTGGAACTGCTGGAGACGATCATTCCGACGGCCCGTCGCGAACTCGGCGACTTCCCGAGGCGATCCGCCTCCCGGGGCGTCGCAAAGCCCGGCTGAAACCGCCGCGCCGTTGGCGATCAGCCGCGTTCGACGGGAGTGAAGGTCGTCTCGAAGGCGCTGCCGCCGCGCCGCTGGTTGCGGTCCTCGCGCGGAGTGACGCCGAAGAAGTTGCGGTAGGCGCTGGAGAAATGCGGCCCGGAAGAGAAACCGCAGGACAGGCCGATCTGGATGATCGACTTGCTGGTCTGCATCAGCATCTGCCGCGCGCGGTTCAGGCGCAGCTCCAGGTAGTACTGGCTGGGTACGCGGTTCAGGTATTGCTTGAAGATCCGTTCCAACTGGCGCCGCGAAACACACACATGCTGGGCGATCTCGTCGGTGGTCAGTGGCTCCTCGATATTGGCTTCCATCAGCAGTACCGCCTGGGTCAGCTTCGGATGGCTGGAGCCGAGGCGATTCTTCAGCGGGATGCGCTGGCGCTCGTTGCCTTCGCGAATGCGCTCCACCACCAGCTCCTCCGAGACCGCGCCGGCCAGTTCAGCGCCATGGTCGCGGGACAGCAGCGCCAGCAGCAGGTCGAGTACCGCCATGCCGCCGCAGGCGGTCATGCGGTCGCGATCCCACTCGAACAGGTGATTGGTGGCGATGACCTTGGGGAAGCGCTCGGTGAAGTCATCGTGCCAACGCCAGTGCACCGCGGCGCGATAGCCGTCGAGCAGGCCGAGCTGGGCCAGCGGGTAGATGCCGGCGGACAGCGCGCCGATCGCCGCTCCCGAACGCGCCAGTTGCTTGAGCGCCAGGCCCAGCGCTGGCGACACCGCCGCCGGCGCCTCGTCGGCGACCAGGAACAGCCGCGAGCATTGCTCCAGCCTGCCGTTCCAGGCCGTTCCCGGCAGGCGCCAGCCCTCCTCTTCGGCCGGCGCTTCGGCGAGCAGGAACAGCGGCTCGTAGAGCGCCTCGGGGTGCAACCGCCGGGCCGCCCGCAGGGCTTCCTCGGCAAGCGATAGCGTCAGCGCGCGGGTGGCGGGCCAGAGGAGGAAACCGATGCGTTGGGGTTGGGCAGTCATGGGAGCAGCTTAGCCGGCCTCTGCGATGAATGTTACTTGAGGCTGCCGGAGAGGAACTGCTTGAGGCGGTCCGACTGCGGGTTGGCGAGGACTTCCTTCGGGCAGCCGTGTTCCTCGACCAGGCCCTTGTGCAGGAACACCAACTGGTTCGACACCTCGCGGGCGAAACCCATCTCGTGGGTCACCACCACCATGGTGCGGCCTTCCTGGGCCAGGTCCTGCATGACCTTCAGCACTTCGCCCACCAGTTCGGGGTCGAGCGCCGAGGTCGGCTCGTCGAACAGCATCACTTCCGGCTCCACCGCCAGCGCCCGGGCGATCGCCACGCGCTGCTGCTCGCCGCCGCTCATGTGCGCCGGGTAGGCGTCCTTGCGGTGCGCCACGCCGACCTTGGCCAGGTAGTGCTCGGCCTTCTCGATGGCTTCCTTCTTCGACACGCCGAGCACATGCACGGGCGCCTCGATGACGTTCTCCAGGGCGCTCATGTGCGACCACAGGTTGAAATGCTGGAACACCATCGACAGGCGCGAGCGCATGCGCTGCAACTGGCGGGAGTCGGCGGCCTTCAGCGCGCCGTCGCGGCCGGGCACCAGCTTCAGCTCCTCGCCGTTGAGCAGGATCTTGCCGGCGTGCGGCTGTTCCAGCAGGTTTATGCAGCGCAGAAAGGTGCTCTTGCCGGAACCGCTCGAGCCGATGATGCTGATCACGTCGCCCGCTTTCGCCGCCAGCGAGACGCCCTTGAGCACCTCGTGGCTACCGTAGCGCTTGTGCAGGTCTTGGACTTCCAGTTTGTACATGTGTGTGTTCTCGGCTAATCAGTCGCTGAGCAAGCGTCCCTGACGGATCGGTTGACGACCGGCCACCTTGGCCAGCCAGAGTCCCGGCTGCGCGTAGCGCATCCGTTCGATGGCGAAAAGCACGCCGGAAACCCCGGCGCACACGGTGCTGGCACGGTCGGCCAGGGGATCGATGACCTGGAACAGCGGTTCGCCCGCCTCCACCCATTCGCCCGGCCGGCGCAGGAAACTCACCACGCCGGTATGCGGGGCGTGGACGTATTCGGTGCCCTCGAAGGGCAAGCCTTCGCAGCAGGCTTCGGGCGCCGCCGGCCATTCGCCCTCGACGAAGCCCTGCTCGGCGAGGAAGGCCAGGATCGCCGCGGCGTTGGCCTCGGCCTGCTGCACGGTGGTGTCGGCCTGGCCGCCGAGTTCGACGGTGGTCGCCAGGCAGGCCAGCGGCAGCTCGGCGCGCGGATACAGGCGCGACAGGCGCAGCCACGGCACCGAGCAGGCCTCGTCGAAGGAACCGCCGCCGGACTCCTCGGCGAGCAGCCCGACGGCGGCGCCCAGGCGTGCGGCCAGGGAGGCGAAGGCGGGCCATTGCTGCGGCAGGGTATAGAGATGGATGGCGGCCTCGAAGTCGCAATGCAGGTCGAGCACCAGGTCGGCGTCGCAGGCGTGGCGATACAGCAGGCGCTGCATGCCCTCCAGTTCCGAGGTCGCCGGCGGCAGGGCGTCCAGCGCCGCGCGCAGGGCCTGGCGGACCAGCGCGACATTGGCCGCCGGATCGCTGCCGAGACGCTCGCCGACGCTGTCGATCACCGCGTCCAGCAGGTCGGGGAAATCGCGATTGAAGTTGCGCCCGCTGCTCATTTCGAAGCGCCCCTGGTGCAGCGCCTGGATCATCTGCCCGAGACCGACCGGATTGGCCACCGGCACCAGCTCGACGGTGCCGCGCAGGCGGCCTTCCGCCTCCAGCAGGCGCAACCGCTGCTTCAGCTCCCAGGCGGTGCGCATGCCCGGCAACTCGTCGGCGTGCAGGCTGGACTGGATGTAGACCTTGCGCGCGCCGCAGCCGAAGCGGAACACGCTCAGGCGCTTCTCGCTTCCCAGGGTGCTCCACGGCAGCAGGTGGTCGATACGCTCCATGCGGTCCTCCGGATCAGGATTTGCGCGGCGCCAGGTAGGCCAGCCAGCGGCGCTCGGCAAGCTTGAACAGGCGAACCAGGATGAAGGTCAGGCACAGGTAGAACAGGCCAGCGGTGATGAACGCCTCGAACGGCAGGTAGTACTGCGAGTAGACGGTCCGCGCGGCGCCGGTGATGTCCACCAGGGTGACGATGGACGCCAGGCTGGTGGTCTGCAGCATCATGATCACTTCGTTGCTGTACTGCGGCAGGGCGCGCCGCAGTGCCGACGGCAGGAGGATGCGGCGGTACATCTTCAGGCGCGACATGCCCATCGCCTTGGCCGCCTCGATCTCGCCATGGGGCGTGGCCTTCAGGCTGCCGGCGAGGATCTCGGCGGTATAGGCGCTGGTGTTGATGGCGAACGCCAGGCAGGCGCAGAAGGAGGCGTTCGACAACCAGGGCCACAGCGCGCTCTCGCGCACCGCGTCGAACTGCGCCAGGCCGTAGTAGATCAGGAACAGCTGGACCAGCATCGGCGTGCCGCGGATCACGTAGGTATAGAGCCAGGCCGGGAAGTTCACCAGCGGCTGCTTGGAGACCCGCATCAGCGCTAGCGGCACCGCCAGCAGCAGGCCGATCAGCAGGGAGATCGAGAGCAGCTTGAGGGTGACCAGCAGGCCGTCGAAATAGAGCGGAAGGCTGTCCCAGATGACGGAGAAATCGAAGATCACG
The DNA here is from genome assembly GCF_001810205.1 of Pseudomonas sp. HMSC076A11. NCBI lineage: Bacteria > Pseudomonadati > Pseudomonadota > Gammaproteobacteria > Pseudomonadales > Pseudomonadaceae > Pseudomonas > Pseudomonas sp. HMSC076A11. The sequence continues at coordinate 270,023 of NZ_KV800287.1, forward strand.
ATAGGGCCCCTTGACTCACAGTTCCGCGGTTTTCACGCCGACCGAATAGCGGCGTTCGAGCAGGCGCAGCAACAGCAGCGACACGCTGGTCACCAGCAGGTACAGGCCGGCCACGGCGAGGTAGTAGGTGAACGGCTCGCGGGTCGCATCGGAGGCCTGCTTGGCCTTGAACATCATGTCCTGCAGGCCGACCACGGAAATCAGCGCGGTGGCCTTGACCAGCACCAGCCAGTTGTTGGTGAAGCCGGGGATCGCCAGGCGGATCATCTGCGGCACCTGGATGCGGAAGAACACCTGGCGGTGGCTCATGCCGTAGGCGTAGCCGGCCTCGCCCTGCCCCTTGGGAATCGCCATGAAGGCGCCGCGGAAGGTCTCCGAGAGATAGGCGCCGAAGATGAAGCCGAGGGTGCCGACGCCGGACACGAAGGGATTCAGGTCGATGTAGTCGTCGTAGCCGAGTTGCGGGGCGACCCAGTTCAGCAGGCCCTGGCCGCCGTAGAAGATCAGCAGGATCAGCACCAGGTCGGGGATGCCGCGCACTACCGTGGCGTACAGGTCGCCGCACCAGGCCAGCCAGCGCACCGGCGACAGGCGGAAGGCCGCGCCCAGCAGGCCGAGGACGATGGCCAGGAGCATGGAAAGCAGGGCCAGCTGGAGAGTCAGCCAGGCGCCATCGACGATGGTCGCACCGTAGCCAGTGATCATCAAAACGGTACCTCTATGCAGCTAATGCAGCGCTAAAGCAGTGGCGTCCAGTCAATAAAAAAGTGGCACAAACAGCGCGAGGCGTCGCGGACGTTTGTGCCACCTCTGACGGATAGCGTCAGTTCGAACCGTAGACGTCGAAGCTGAAGTACTTGTCCTGGATCTGCTTGTACTTGCCGTTGGCGCGCAGCGCGTCGATGGCCGCGTTGAACTTGCCGGCCAGCTCGCTATCGCCCTTGCGCACGGCGATGCCGACGCCTTCGCCGAAGTACTTGGCATCGGTCAGTTGCGGACCGACGAAGGCGTAGCCCTTGCCGGCATCGGTCTTGAGGAAGCCGTCCTCGAGGTTCACCGAATCGGCGACCACCGCGTCGAGGCGACCGGCCACCAGGTCCATGTTGGCTTCCTGCTGGGAGTTGTAGCGCACCACTTCGACGCCGGCCGGGGTCAGTTCGGCGGAGGCGTAGCGGTCGGCGGTACTGCCACGCAGCACGCCGGCCTTCTTGCCCTTCAGGTCGGCCTTGGGATCGTTGAGGCTGGCGCCTTCCTTCATCACGAAGCGCGCCGGAGTGTTGTAGTACTTGTTGGTGAAGTCGACCGAACGCTTGCGCTCGTCGGTGATGGTCATCGACGAGAGGATCGCATCGATCTTGCGCACCTTGAGTGCCGGGATCAGGCCGTCGAACTCCTGCTCGACCCACTTGCACTGCACCTTCATCTCTTCGCAGAGGGCATTGCCGATATCCACGTCGAAGCCTGCCAACTGGCCGTCCGGGGTCTTCAGCGAGAACGGCGGGTAGGCCGCCTCGATGCCGATGCGCACCGGCTTGTCGGCGGCGAAAGTGGGCAGGGAGAGCACGGACAGCGCCAGGGCGCCGAGAAGTGCGAGCTTCTTCATCTGGAACTCCTTCGAAGGGGATGGCATCGATTGGCAGGAGAAATAGAACCTTGCCCAGGCTGCCGACGGATATGCGTGATCACCGGCTCTTGCGCATGGCGCCTTCTCGTGGACAGGGCGCCAGCTGGGGTGAGCGGCATTCTAGCGACAGGCCGAAAGTGGTTATTTCTTCAATGCGACAACTAATTATAAAAGCACCGAAGAGGGCATTCGGCGATATTGACAGGCAGCGACATTTGTGCCCGGAAAGCGCGAAGTGTAATCAATGAGTAAAGCAAATCTCAAGCCATAAATTGCCAATTCCTTCTCCTTCAATGGCTTGGCCGCTACGACTCGCCTCGACTGCTACCCCGTGTCGCACCTTGGCTGTGCGTGGCGTTTCCTCTCGCCCCAATTATGCGCAGGCGCGCATCACCGAAGTGTTACCGCCGCCCCATTCCCGGCGCGAGCCCATTCGAAACGCCCTCCTCCTCGGCCCGCGCCAAATGAAAGACCCCGCGCGGCTCGCACCGCGCGGGGTCGTTTCGGATCAGGCGGAAGTCAGGCGGCCTGCATCGAGCGATGGGTCTCGATCAGGTGCTGGACCACGCCCGGGTCGGCAAGGGTGGAGATGTCGCCGAGGGTGTCGTACTCGGCCGCGGCGATCTTGCGCAGGATGCGCCGCATGATCTTGCCCGAACGGGTCTTCGGCAGTCCCGGCGCCCACTGGATCACATCCGGCGTGGCGATCGGACCGATCTCGCGGCGAACCCATTGCTTCAGCTCCTGGCGCAGCGCCTCGCTCGGCTCGACCCCGGAGTTGAGGGTGACGTAGACATAGATGCCCTGCCCCTTGATGTCGTGCTGCATGCCGACCACCGCCGCCTCGGCGACCTTCGGGTGGGCGACCATCGCGCTTTCCACCTCGGCGGTGCCCATGCGGTGGCCGGAGACGTTGAGCACGTCGTCGACCCGCCCGGTGATCCAGTAGTAGCCGTCCTCGTCGCGGCGCGCGCCGTCGCCGGTGAAGTACATGCCCTTGAAGGTCTTGAAGTAGGTGTCGACGAAGCGGTCATGGTCGCCGAACAGGGTCCGCGCCTGGCCCGGCCAGGAGTCGAGGATCACCAGGTTGCCCTCGGCGGCGCCCTCGATCAGGTTGCCGAGGTTGTCCACCAGCGCCGGTACCACGCCGAAGAACGGCTTGGCTGCAGAGCCCGGCTTCATCGCGTGGGCGCCCGGCAGCGGGGTCATCAGGCAGGCGCCGGTCTCGGTCTGCCACCAGGTGTCGACGATCGGGCAGCGCGACTGGCCGACGGTCTCGTAGTACCACTGCCAGGCTTCCGGGTTGATCGGCTCGCCCACCGAACCGAGCAGACGCAGGCTGGAACCGTCGGCACCGGCCACCGCCGCCTTGCCTTCGGCCATCATCGCGCGGATCGCGGTCGGCGCGGTGTAGAGGATGTTGACCTTGTGCTTGTCGATGATTTTCGCCACGCGGGTCACGTCGGGGTAGTTCGGCACGCCCTCGAACAGAATGGTGGTGGCGCCGTTGGCCAGCGGGCCATAGACGATGTAGGTGTGGCCGGTGACCCAGCCGATGTCGGCGGTGCACCAGTAGACTTCGCCCGGACGGTAGTCGAAGACCCGCTCGTGGGTCAGCGAGGCGTACACCAGGTAGCCGCCGGTGGTATGCAGCACGCCCTTCGGCTTGCCGGTGGAGCCGGAGGTGTAGAGGATGAACAGCGGGTCCTCGGCGCCCATTTCCTTGGGTGCGCAAGTGCTGCCGGCAACCTTCATCAGGTCGTCGTACCAGACGTCGCGGTGCTGGTTCCACTTGATCTCCGCACCGGTACGCTTGCAGACGATGATCTTCTGCACGCTGGAGGTTTCCGGGTTGGTCAGGGCGTCGTCGACATTGGCCTTCAGCGGAGTGCGCTTGCCGCCGCGCACGCCTTCGTCGGCGGTGATCACCACCTTCGACTTGCAATCGATGATGCGTCCGGCCAGGGCCTCGGGGGAGAAGCCGCCGAAGACCACCGAGTGGATCGCGCCGATGCGGGTGCAGGCGAGCATGGCGACCACGGCCTCGGGGATCATCGGCATGTAGATGGTCACTACGTCGCCGCGGTGCACGTCCTGCCCGCGCAGGGCGTTGGCGAACTTGCAGACCTGCTCGTGGAGCTGGCGGTAGGTGATTTCCTGGTGGTCGGCGGGATCGTCGCCTTCCCAGATGATCGCCACCTGGTCGCCGCGTTCGGCGAGGTGACGGTCGAGGCAGTTGTGCGACACGTTGAGGGTGCCGTCGGCGAACCACTTGATGTCCACGTGATGGTCGTCGAAGGAGGTCTGCTTGACCTTCTCGAACGGCTTGATCCAGTCGATCCGCTGGGCCTGCTCGCGCCAGAAGCCGTCGGGGTTGACGACGGACTGCTGGTACATCGTCTTGTAGGTGGCTTCGTCGGTGAAGGTCCGTGCCACCGCTTCCGGGTGCACGGGGTACAGGGATGCCGCAGACATGGCTTTAACCTCGGTACGTGAGTGTTGTTTTTGTTGTGCCCAGTTGTAGCGAGCGCACACCCCACGAACCATACGACCATGGTCTTACCACTGCGCGACGGCGCCGATGGTAGCTATAAGCCGCGCCGATCGTAGCCTTGCGCCGGGCGGCGGAGCGCGTCCCGCGCCCCGCCGCCGCGACCTCAGCTCATGCCCAGCAGGCCCGGCAGCCACAGCGAGATCAACGGCACGTAGGTCACCAGGATCAGGAACAGCAGCAGGATCATCAGCCACGGCAGCGCCGCGCGGATGGTCTCCCCCAGCGGCATGCCAGTGACCGCCGAGGTGACGAACAGGTTGAGGCCGACCGGCGGGTGTACCAGGCCGATCTCCATGTTCACCACCATGACGATACCCAGGTGGATCGGGTCGATGCCCAGCTTCATGGCTATGGGGAAGAAGATCGGCGCCAGGATCAGCACGATCGCCGAGGGCTCCATGAAGCTGCCGGCGACCAGCAGCACCACGTTGACCATCAGCAGGAAGCCGATCGGGGTCAGGCCTTCCTGCACCACCCATTCGGTGATCTGCTGGGGGATCTGCTCGGTGGTCAACACGTGGGCGAAGAGCATGGCATTGGCGATGATGAACATCAGCATGATGCTCAGCCGCCCCGACTCCAGCAGCACCTTGGGACAGTCGCGCAGGCGCATGTCCTTGTACACGAACAGCGCGACGAAGGCCGAATACACCGCCGCCACCGCCGCCGCCTCGGTGGGGGTGAACAGCCCGGAATAGATGCCGCCGAGGATGATCACCAGCAGCAACAGGCCCCAGCCTGCACGGCGTGCGGCGGCCAGCCACTCGCGGAAGCTGGCGCGCGGCTGCGCCGGCAGCTTCTTGACCCGCGCGACGATGTAGATCACCACCATCAGGATCACCCCGAGCAGCAGCCCCGGAACCACCCCGGCGACGAACAGCTTGCCCACCGAGGTCTCGGTGGCGGCGGCGTAGACCACCATTACGATCGATGGCGGGATGAGGATGCCCAGGGTCCCGGCATTGCAGATGATCCCCGCGCCGAAGGCGCGCGGATAGCCGGAGCGGACCATGCCGGCCACGGCGATCGAGCCGACCGCCGCCACTGTCGCCGGCGACGAACCGGACAGCGCGGCGAACAGCATGCAGGCAAGCACCGCAGCGATCGCCAGGCCGCCGCGGATATGCCCGACGCAGGCATTGGCGAAGTCGATCAGGCGCCGCGCCACGCCACCGGTGGTCATGAACGCGCCGGAGAGCAGGAAGAACGGGATCGCCAGCAGGGTGTAGTGCTCGGAGGTCTCGAACAGCTTGATCGCCAGCGAGCGCACCGAATCCGGGCTGAACAGCAGGATCGTCAGGGCGCCGGACAGCCCCAGGGAGATGGCGATGGGCACGCCGATGAACATGAACAGGAACAGCAGCAGGAACAGGATCAGCACGGTCATGGACGGTTCTCCCCGGCCTCTTCGCCGGCCAGTTTGGAGGCCTCGGCGGCCTCGTCGGCGAGGCCCAGCCCGAGCTGGCGACCGCGCAACAGGTTGACGAGGATTTCCAGGTAGCGCAGCAGCACCAGGCCGAAGCCGACCGGCACCACCACCGCGATGTAGGCCTGGAGGATGCCGAAGTGGTCGAGGTCCTCGGCGCCGATGCCGGCGACGAACAGGGTCTTCACCCAGTCGTAGCTGGCGACCATGAACAGCCCGGCGTAGCCCAGGCAGCAGAGGCAGGCGAGTATCCCGATCAGGCGCTGCAAGGGACGCGGCGCCAGGCGCACCAGGGCATCCACCCCGAGGTGGCCGGCGGTGCGTACGCCGTAGGCGATGCCGAGGA
>NZ_KV800287.1:276072-296533 GCF_001810205.1 Pseudomonas sp. HMSC076A11
TACGCCGTAGGCGATGCCGAGGAAGATCAGCCAGCCGAACAGCGCCTTGGTCAGCGCGTTGCTCCAGGACATATCCTGGGCTACCCCGAGGATCGCGTCGCCCATCGAGTACAGCGGAGCCCGCAGTGTCGGCAGGCGGTCGCCGAGGTCGTAGAACAGGGTGAAGACGTTGGTCATCACCACATAGAGGAAGGTCACCAGCGTCATCGCCGCCAGCAGGAAGGCGATAGCGCCCTCCTCGAAGCGGTTCCAGACGCGCACGAGTCGATTCATCGCAGCGTTCTCCACAATGCCCCGCCCGGCCGGGCGGGGCCGGACGGGTCAATCGGGACGGTTGGAAGCTTCGGCGGCCTGGAGCAGATCGGCACCGACATTGCCGCGGAATTTCTGCCATACCGGCTGCATCGCCTGGCGCCAGTCGGCGCGCTGCCGCGGGCTCAGGGTATGGATCTCGCTGGCGCCACTGGCGAGGATGCGCTGGCGGGCGTCGCGGTTGAGGCGCTCGGCCTCGAGGTTCACCTGCACGGTGACCTCGTCCATGATCCGCTGCAGTTCTTCGCGGATGTCCGCCGGAAGGCCATTCCAGAACTTCGCGTTGGTGATCACCATGTAGTCCACCAAGCCGTGGTTGGACTCGGTGAAATACTTCTGTACCTCGTTGACCTTCTGGCTCTCGTAGTTCGACCAGGTGTTCTCGGTGCCATTCACCACGCCGGTCTGCAAGCCCTGGTAGACCTCGGCGAAGGACATCTTCCGGGAGATCGCGCGGAGCTGGCGGAACTGCTCGTTGAGCACGTCGGACGCCTGCACGCGGAATTTCAGCCCGCGCGCGTCTTCCGGCTCCAGCAACGGGCGATTGGCGGAGAGCTGCTTCATCCCGTTGTGCCAGTAGGCCAGGCCGAGGATGCCCTTGCCCTGCATGCTGGTCAGCAAGGCGCGCCCCTGCGGGCTGCGCTGGAAGCGGTCGACCGCCTGGATGTCGTCGAAGAGGAACGGCAGGTCGAAGATCTGCACCTTGCGCGTGTACTGCTCGAACTTGGCCAGGGACGGCGCCAGCATCTGCACGTCGCCCAGCAGCAGCGCCTCCATTTCCTTGCCGTCGCCGAACAGCGACGAGTTGGGATAGACGTCTACCTCGACCCGGCCGCCCAGGCGCTGTTCGACGAGTTTCTTGAACAGCAGCGCGCCCTGGCCTTTGGGCGTGTTTTCCGCGACCACGTGGGAGAACTTGATGACGATCGGCTGCGCGGCATTCGCCAGGCAGGAGCCACCGATCGCCAGGGCGCACAACAGCGCCCGCACCATCGTCTTGAACATTTCGTGACCTCAGATTGTTGTTGTGCTTTCGAGGTATCGACGAGCCTGACGCAGCCGGCGCGTTCGGAGAATTCGCCATTGCTCAAGCCCGCGTTCGCGTCTGTCGAACGCGTTCAGCCACCCTCCCCGGCCCGCTCCAGCAGGCGTCGCGCGCGCCCCAGCACCGGCGCGTCGACCATCTCGCCGTCGACCACGAAGACGCCGGCACCGGAGGCGCCGGCCTCTGCCACCCGACGCGCCCACTCCAGTTCCGCGGGACTCGGCATCAATGTCTGGTGGATCGGCTCGACCTGGCTCGGATGGATGCACAGCAACCCGCCGAAGCCCATGTCGCGAGCGAAGCGCACTGCCTCGACCAGTCCGGCACGGTTCTGGATCGCCGGATAGACGCCGTCCAGCGGCGGCGCCAGGCCTGCCAGGCGCGATTGCAGGAGCAGTGCGTAACGGGCGTGACCGAGAATCTGTTCGGCTGCGTTGCTGCCGCTGTTGAGATCGAGGTCCAGGGCCAGGTCGAGGCTGCCGAAGGACAGCCGCTCGACCCCCGCGGCGGCGGCGATCTCGCCTAGCGCGGCAAGGCCGCGGGCACTCTCGACGATGGGCCAGACCGGCTTGCCGCTGGCCACGGCGGCGTGGCGCACCTGGGCGGCGCTCTCCACTTTCGGCAGGAGCAGGCCGATCACTCCGGCGTGGTCGCGGCACAGCGCCAGGTCGTCGGCATGCCCGGGATGCTCCGCCGCGTTGATCCGCACCAGCACCCGGGCTTCCGGCGTATCGACGAGGAAACGCCGGAGATTGGCCCGCGCCTCGACCTTCAGCCCCTCCTCCACCGCATCCTCGAGGTCGACGATGACCCGGTCGGCGCCGCTGGCAAGGGCCTTGGGGATCCGCTCCGGGCGGGTCGCCGGGACGAACAGCGCGCTGCGCACGATCTGTCGGTTCATGTCCGCCTCCTCATACCGTTCCGGTCGCGCGCAGGCGCTGGATATCGGCCGCGGTACAGCCCAGTTCGGCAAGCAGCGCGTCGCTGTCGCCGCCCAGCGCCGGCACCGCATCCATGCGCGGAACGAAGGCGCTGCTGCTGGCCGGCGGCAACAACGCCGGCAGGCGCCCGGCCGGGCTGTCGATGGAGGTCCAGCGTTGCCGCGCCTGTAACTGCGGGTGCGCCCAGACCCCGGCCATGTCGTTGACGTGGGCGTTGGCGATCTGCGCCTGTTCCAGGCGCGCCACCACCTCGGCGGCCGGCAAGGCGGCGAAGGCTTCGACGATCAGCGCACGCAGCTCTTCGCGGTTGGCCGAGCGCTTGAAGTTCGCCGAGAAGCGTTCGTCGTCGGCCAGCTCCGGGCGGCGCAGGACCTTGTCGCAGAAGGCCCGCCACTCGCGCTCGTTCTGCAGGCCGAGCATCACTGTGCCGCCGTCGCCGGCGGGGAATGGCCCATAGGGGTAGATGGTCGAGTGCGAAGCGCCGGCGCGCGGCGGCGGCGGCGCGTCCTGGTAGGCGTAGTACATCGGGTAGCCCATCCACTCCACCAGGCTCTCCAGCATCGACACGTCGATGCGGCTGCCCTCGCCGGTGCGCTCGCGCAGCAGCAGGGCCGAAAGGATGCTGCTGTAGGCGTACATGCCGGCGGCGATATCGGCGATCGAACAGCCGGCCTTGGCCATCTCGTTCGGCCCGGCGCCGCCGGTCACCGAAAGGAAGCCGCCCTCACTCTGGATCAGCAGGTCGTAGGCCTTCTTCTTCTCGTAGGGACCGCCTTCGCCGTAGCCGGAGATATCGCAGACGATCAGTCGCGGGAAGCGCTCGCGCAACGCCTCGTAGGACAGGCCCAGGCGCGCGGCGGCGCCCGGCGCGAGGTTCTGCACCAGCACGTCGGCGCCGGCCAGCAGCTTCTCCAGCAACGGCAGCGCCTCGGCCTGCTTGAGGTCGAGGCTGAGGCTCTGCTTGGAACGATTGGTCCAGACGAAGTGCGACGACAGGCCGTTGACCCGCTCGTCGTAACCGCGGGCGAAATCGCCGACGCCGGGGCGTTCGATCTTGATCACCCGCGCGCCGAGATCGGCCAGTTGGCGGGTGCAGAAGGGCGCGGCGATGGCGTGCTCCAGGCTGACCACGGTGATGCCGTCAAGCGGGCGCGGCTGGTGGGATTGCGTCATGGGTCGGACTCCCTGCCCTCGTCCGTCGAAGACGAGGTGCGGCTGGTTCGGTTGATCAGATCAGGGGCGTTACGGAAGGCGCCTGACGCAGGCCCCAGGCGCGCTGGATAAGGATCTCCGCCTCGGCGCCGGTGGCCGCGCCGGAAAACGCCAGCAGGCGGCGGAACTTGTCGGCCAGCTCGTCGCGGCTGAGGGTATTGCCGGGATCGCCCTTGGGTTCGTCGATGGCGGCGGTATGGCGCCGCCCTTCGCGATCCAGTACTTCGACCCGCCCGAGCCAGCGCTGCGGATAGGCGGCGTCGACCTCCGGGTCCAGGCGCATCTCGACCCGCTCGCGGAACGCTGCGACCCGCGGGTCGCTCAGCGCATGCCGATGGAACTCGCCGAGGCCGGCCTTGCCGTACACGGCGATCAGGCCCAGCACGGTGCCCATGGAGAACTTCGCCTGGTGCACGGTCTGCGGCTCGACCACCCGGCCGAGCACGTCGATGGCGCCCTGGTGGACCCGCGCGGTGACCGCGGCGATCTGCGAGTGATCGAGCCCTTCGCGCTGCATCAGCGCCAGCAGCGCGTCGGCCGCGGGATGGGTATGGCGGCACGAGGCGTGGAACTTGAACGAGGTTTCCAGCAACGCCCAGCGGCTGCCGAGGCGATCCACCAGGCGCTCGGGGTCGGCGTCGCTGGACATCCCGGCGGCCATCCCCTGCTCGCCTTCGAGGATGTGTCGCGCGCCGCTCAGGCCGTCGGCGGTGAGATAGGCGGCGAGCAGCCCGTCGGCGGCGGCCTTGGCGGTATGCAACTGCTTGGAATCGGCGGCGTCGCGGAGGAACTCCCAGAGCCCGGCGGCCTGGGTTCCGGCGCTGCCGAACAGGTCGACGAAGCGCTCGCGGTCGAAGTCCATCAGCTTGCCCACCGCCACTGCCGCGGCGAGGGTGCCGACCGTGGCAGTGGTATGGAACACCCGGTAGTGGGAACGGCCGAGGAATTCGCCGATGCGGATGCCGGCCTCGTAGCCGGCCACCGCCGCGAGGATCAGCTCGGCGCCGCTGCGGCCGAGGTCCTGGGCCGCGGCCAGGGCAGCAGGGAAGACCACCGCCGCGGGGTGCAGCACCGAGCTGTTGTGCAGGTCGTCCTGCTCCACCACGTGGGAAGCCGCGCCGTTCACCAGGGCGGCGAAATACGGCGAGCTGCGCCGCCGGCTGGGCAGGATCTGCGCGCTACCATCGGCCGGGCCCATGCGTTCGGCGTAGCGCTCGAACAATGGGATCGGATGCTGGCCCTTGCCGGCCAGCGCCGAGCCGAGCCAGTCGAGGAACAATTCTTCCATCCGCGCCAACACCGCCGGCGGCAGGTCCTGGTAGCGCAGGCCGGCGAGAAAGCCGGCGAGTTGCTGGGTGTAGTCGGTCATGACCAACGCTCTCTTGTAGTTGTCCCGAGGCACACGGCCTACAGCGGGTTGCTCAGTTCGATCAGGTTCAGGTCGGGGTCGCGCAGGTACAGCGAGAGGATCGGCCCGCCGGCGCCGGTGCGCTGCACCGGGCCCTCGAGGATTTCCACGGCCTGCTGGCGCAGTTGCTCGGCCACCGCCTCGAGTGGCGTGGCGACGATGAAACAGAGGTCGGCGGACCCTGGCGTAGGTCGCTCGGCCTTGGGTTCGAATTCGCCCCCGGCCTGGTGCAGGTTGATCTTCTGCGCACCGAAGGCGAGGGCCTTGCGACCCGCGCCGAAGGTAACGGCGCGCATGCCCAGCACGCGGGTGTAGAAATCGATGCTGGCGTCGATGTCGCGGACGGTGAGCACCAGGTGGTCGAGACGGTCGATCTGCATGGGTGGCTCCCGCTTCAGAACGAGCGCGGCAGTTCGAGCAGGTGCTCGGCCACGTAGGACAGGATCAGGTTGGTGGAGATCGGCGCCACCTGGTACAGGCGGGTCTCGCGGAACTTGCGCTCGACGTCGTACTCGCAGGCGAAGCCGAAGCCGCCGTGGGTCTGCAGGCAGGCGTTGGCCGCCTCCCAGGAAGCTTTCGCCGCCAGGTACTTGGCCATGTTCGCGCTGGCCCCGGCGTTGAGCCCGGCGTCGTACTCCTGGCAGGCGCGCCAGCGCATCAGGTCGGCGGCCTCCACTTCGATGTGCGCCTCGGCGATGGGGAACTGCACGCCCTGGTTCTGCCCTATCGGCCGGCCGAAGACCACGCGGTCGCGGGCATAGTGGCTGGCCTTGTCGATGAACCAGCGGCCGTCGCCGATGCATTCGGCGGCGATCAGGGTGCGCTCGGCATTGAGGCCGTCGAGGATGTAGCGGAAGCCCTTGCCTTCCTCGCCGATCAGGCTATCGGCGGGGATCTCCAGGTTGTCGAAGAACAGCTCGTTGGTCTCGTGGTTGACCATGTTGGCGATCGGCTGCACGGTCAGGCCCTTGCCGATGGCCTCGCGCAGGTCGACGAGAAAGATCGACATGCCTTCGGACTTGCGCTTCACCTCGGCCAGCGGCGTGGTGCGCGCCAGCAGGATCATCAGGTCGGAGTGCTGGATCCGCGAGATCCACACCTTCTGCCCGTTGATCACATAGCGGTCGCCCTTGCGCACGGCGGTGGTCTTGATCTTGGTGGTATCGGTGCCGGTGGTCGGCTCGGTCACCCCCATCGATTGCAGGCGCAGCTCGCCGCTGGCCAGCTTCGGCAGGTAGAAGCGCTTCTGCGCCTCGCTGCCGTTACGCAGCAACGTGAACATGTTGTACATCTGCCCGTGCACGGTGCCGGAGTTGCCGCCGCAGCGGTTGACTTCCTCCAGGATCACCGAGGCCTCGGCCAGGCCCAGACCGGAACCGCCGTACTCCTCCGGGATCATCGCCGAGAGCCAGCCGGCGTCGGTCAGGGCCTTGACGAAGGCCTCGGGAAAACCGCGCTGCTCATCGATGCGGCGCCAGTAGGCGGCGTCGAATTCGGCGCAGAGGGCACGTACGCCCTCGCGGATCGCGTTCAGCTCTTCGCTGTTCGGATTCATCGGTGACTCCTCGATTCTTGTCGTTGGATGGGCGCTGGGGCCCTTTCAGTCGAATTCCACGTCGCCGCGCTGGGCCAGGCCGGCGCCATTGCCGACCCATACCTCGGCCTTGCCGGCAGCGAGCAGGCGGCCGCCGACCTCGAACGGTTCGGGACAGATCAGCGGGCGCAGGCCGCGATAGGCGAAGCGACGCAGGCGCGCCTGCGGATTGGCCCGGCAGAACGCGCGCAGGGCCAGGGTGGCGATCAGCGGACCGTGCACCACCAGGCCCGGATAGCCTTCGGCATCGGTGACATAGGGCCAGTCGTAGTGAATGCGGTGGCCGTTGAAAGTCACCGCCGAGTAGCGGAACAGCAACACCGGATCGGGCTCCAGCGCCTCGCGCCAGTCGCCCTCGGGCAAGGCCTCGGTACCGCCGAGCTTGGGCGGGGTCGGTTCGCGGTAGACGATGTCGTGCTCTTCGCTCAGCGCCAGTTGGCCGTCCTGGCGGTAGTCGTGGCGCAGGGTGACGAACAGCAGCGCGCCGCTGCGACCGTGCTTCTCCTCGACCCGGAGGATGGTCGAGGTGCGGCTGGCCTCGCCGCCGACCCGCAGCGGCTGGTGGAACTCCAGGCGCCCGCCGGCCCACATGCGGTTGCGATCGTCCGCCGGCGGCAGGAAACCGCCGCGCGCCGGGTGGCCGTCGACGCCGAGGCCGGCGGCCTCCACCGGGTCCTGGAAGAACGCCCAGTGCCAGAGCGGCGGCAGCGCTTCGCCGTGGGCCGGGGTCGGCTCGCCGAAGGTGGCGGCGATGCGCTTGACCAGGTTGCGGCTCAATTGATCGTGGGTTTCTTCCTGGCGACCGATCCAGGGGGCGAAAGCGGACTCACTCATGCGTGGCTTCCCATGACCTAGGGGGTGATGGGAGGAGAATGATAGGATGCTAGCGTTTTGAGAATTTGCAATTACGCAATGGCGCGTTCGGATTTGCCGAACGCCATGGAGTGCCCATGCATTTCGATCTCGCCGACCTGCGCCTGTTCATCCATATCGCCGAGTCGCCCAGCCTGACCCAGGGCGCGCGCCGCGCCTTCCTTTCCCCGGCCGCCGCCAGCGCGCGGGTCAAGGCGCTCGAAGGCCAGCTTGGCAGCCGCCTGCTGTATCGCGACAGCCGCGGCGTCGAACTGACCCCGGCGGGCCAGCGCCTGCTACAGCACGCGCGGCTGATCATGCGCCAGGTGGAATACCTGAAGAGCGAGTTCACCGAGTACGGCAGCGACGCCGCCGGGCATATCCGCATCTTCGCCAATACCACCGCGGTCACCGAATTCCTTCCGGAAATCCTCGCCGGCTTCCTCGCCGCTCGTCCCGGGGTCACCGTCGACCTGCAGGAACGCCTCAGCCGCGACATTGTCCGCGGCGTGCTGGACGGCTCCACCGACCTCGGCATCATTGCCGGGCCGGTGGCGGCCAGTGGCCTGCAGGTCCTGCATTTCAGCACCGACCGCCTGGTGATGGCGGTGCCCCAGGGCCATCCGCTGGCCGGACAGGCCAGGGTACGCCTGCGCGACACCCTGCAGTTCCAGCATATCGGCCTGCCCGAGGGCACCACCCTGCACGCCTTCCTGTACGAACGGGTGGAGCAGATGGGCGAGCAGCTATCGCTGCGCATCCAGGTCTCCAGCTTCGAGGCGATCTGCCGGATGATCGAGGGCGGCGTCGGCATCGGCGTGATCCCGCAGTCCGCCGCGCGCCGCCACAGCCGGACGATGAAGCTGGCGACCATCGAACTCGACGAGCCCTGGGCGATCCGCGAGCGCAGCCTGCTGGTACGCGACCTGGAAGCACTGCCGAGTTGCCTGCGGGCGTTGATCGAGGAGTTGCAGAGGGTGGGAGACAGCCTGTAGGGCGGATAACGCCCCTGGCGTTGTCCGCGGGGCTCCGGAGAATCGGCGGACAACCGCCAGGCGGTTATCCGCCCTACGACTCCCGACAAGCCGGGGTGCGATCGTCGCGAAGGGCGCCGCCCACCACTCCCGCTCAGTTCGCCAACCCACCGCTCTCCGCCAGGCTGTGCTCGTCCGCGGCGAGCATCGCCGGCATGTGCTCGCGGAGGAACTCGACCCAGGTGCGGATCTTCGCATCCAGGTACTGCCGCGAGGGGTAGAGGGCGTAGACGTTGAGATGGAACAGGCTATAGCGCGGCAACACCCGCACCAGGCTGCCGTCCTTCAGGCCGTTGACCGCCGCGTACACCGGCAGCGCGCCGATACCCATGCCGGAGACCACCGCCTCGGTCATGGCGTCGGCGGTGTTGACCTGGAAATGCGTCTGGTTGATGCAGGCCAGTTCCTGGCCGTCGGGACCGTCGAACAGCCAGCGGTCCAGCGACATCACCGAGTTCACCAGGCGCAGGCAACGGTGCGCGGACAGCTCCGCCGGCAGCTTGGGGAAGCCGTGCGCGGCAATGTAGCCCGGCGAGGCGCAGAGGATGCTGTAGGTCTGGCCGATGCACTTGGAGACGAAACCGGAGTCCGGCAGCTCGGGGGCGATCACCACGGAAATGTCGTAGCCCTCGTCGAGAATGTCGGTGATCCGGTTGGCCAGGGTCAGGTCGAAGCCAACCTCCGGGTAGGTCTCGCAATATTGCGAGATGGCCTTGATCAGGTAGTGCTGGCCGATGCCGGTCATCGCGTGGACCTTCAGCGTGCCCGACGGCCGCGCATGGGCGTCGCCCGCCTCGGCCTCGGCCTCCTCGATGTAGGCGAGTATCTGCTGGGCGCGCATCAGGTAGCGCTGCCCGGCTTCGGTCAGCGCGATGCGCCGGGTGGTGCGATGCAGCAGGCGGGTCTGCAGGTGGGCCTCCAGCTTGGCCACCGCACGGGAGACATAGGCGGTCGTCAGGTCCAGGCGCTGGGCGGCGGCAGTGAAACTGCCGGTCTCCGCGACGCTGACGAACGCGCGCATATTGAACAGGATATCCATCACGGCCCTCTAGGCTCTGACGCTTATGGCGCGTCTCTTTTCCACGCAACCCGGAGGACACCCCAAGGCGGCGCAGATTCTGTCACGAGTCAACCCACCTATTATTGCCTTTTGTGACAAAAATTTTTCACCTATCCGAGCTCTTATCCGCAAGCGCGGGCGCTCCTAGAATTCCCAGCCGTTTCGGCCTCCCCTCGCCGTCGTTCAGGATTCGCAGCAGTGCCCCGCGCCACCCGGAAAGGTCTCCCCCTGGTTCCACCGGCTCCCCTCGCGTTCTTTCCCAGCCCCGACGAATTGCGCCGCGCCCTGCTCGAATGGGCGCGTAGCGACGGCGTCGCCTGGGTCTTCGTGTTCAAGGCCCTGCTCACCGCCAGCCTCGCCCTGTGGCTGGCCTATCGCCTGGAGCTGCCGCAGCCGAGCACGGTGCTGGTGACGGTCTTCATCGTCATGCAGACGCAGAGCGGGCAGGTCCTGGCCAAGAGCTTCTACCGCATCGTCGGAACCCTGATCGGCCTCAGCGTGATGGTCACTCTGATCGCCCTGTTCGCCCAGGAGCGCGTGCTGTTCCTCGCCTGCCTGGCGCTCTGGGTCGGCCTGTGCACCGCCGGCGCCGCGCGCTACCGCGATTTCCGCGGCTACGCCTGCGTACTCGCCGGCTACACCGCGACCATGATCGGGATTCCAGCCACCGCGCACCCGGAAGGCGCCTTCATGGCGGCGCTGTGGCGGGTCCTGGAAATATCCCTGGGCATCCTCTGCACCGGTACCGTCAGCGCCATCTTCCTGCCGCAGACCAGCGGCGCCGCCCTGCGCAACACACTCTACGGGCGCTTCCGCGACTTCGCCGGGTTCGCCGCCGAAGGCCTGCAGGGCAGCCTCGACGGCGAGCGCTTCGGCGAGCTCAGCGCGCGCTTCGTCGCCCAGTCCGTGGGCCTGGAAAACCTGCGCAGCGCCACTACTTTCGAAGATCCGCACATGCGCCTGCGCAGCGGCCGGCTGATTCGCCTGAACAACGAATTCATGGTCATGACCAGTCGCTTCCACGGCCTCCACCGCCTGCTCGAACGCCTGCGCGGGCGCGGGGCGCAGAATGTCCTGGAGGTCCTGGCGCCCTGCCTGGCGGAGCTTGCCGGGCTGCTCGCGCCGATTCGCGAACGGACGCCCACCGACGCCGACGCCGCGCGCCTGGCCGAACGCATCGAGGCCTACAAGCCGGAACTGATGCAGAACATCCGCCAGGCCCGCCAGCGCCTGGTGGAGCAGCGCCCCGGCGAGAACGACCTGCTGGATTTCAACACCGCTGCCGAACTGGCCTTCCGTTTCACCGACGACCTGCACAACTACGCCCTGACCCACGCTTCCCTGGCCGAACACCACCATGCCCGCGAGCAATGGAAGGAAAGCTTCGTCGCCCGCGCCAACCCGGTCGCCGCGCTGGTCGCCGGAGCGCGCAGCGCGCTGATGATCGGCCTGCTCGGCACGTTCTGGATCCAGACCTCCTGGCCCCACGGCGGCACCTTCGCCCTCACCGCGGTACTGATCTCGGCGCTCTCCTCGACCTCGCCGAATCCCGGCCGGTTGTCGCTGCAACTCACCCTCGGGACCCTCGCCGGGGCCTGCACCGGGCTGTTCGTGCTGCTCTACCTGCTACCCCACGTGGACGGTTTCCCGATGCTGCTCTGCTGCCTGCTGCCGGTCTTCGCGGTCGGCGCCCTGCTGCTCTGGCGGCCGCAGTGGAACGGCTACGGCGTCGGCCTACTGGTGTGGTTCTGCTTCGCCTCGCTGCCGGCCAACATGGCGCGCTACGACGCCCTGGCCTTCTTCAACGAATACCTGGCACTACTCTTGTCGATGGTCCTCGCCACGGTCGCCGCCATGGTGATCCTGCCGCCGAACCGGCCGTGGATGTGGAAGCGCCTGGAGCACGACCTGCGCGAGCGGGTGGTGTTCGCCATCAGCGGCAAGAGCAAGGGCCTGGTCTCCGGTTTCGAAAGCGGCACCCGCGACCTGCTGAACCAGGCCTACACCTTCTCCGCCGGCCGCCCGGACGTGCAACGCCGGTTGCTGGGCTGGATGTTCCTGGTGCTGGAGGTCGGCCAGGCGATCATCGAGCTGCGCCTCGAACAGCAACGCCTGCCCCAGGAGCCCTGCTACGCCGAACGCACCGCCTGGCGCCGGGCGATCCGCCTGATGGGCCGGGCGCTGATCCGGCTGTTCCTGCAACCCGGGCCGAGCAACCGCCAGCGCGCCCTGCACGCGGTGAACCAGGCGATCATGGCGGTACGGGCGGCGCCGGAGCCGCGCGCACCGCAGTTCGATACCTCGCCGCTGCGACGGGTGCTCAGCTACCTGCACTTCATTCGCAGCGCCCTGCTCGACCCGCAATCGCCCCTGGGCCAGGAAAGAAACCCGTGAGCCGGTCGCAAAGCCGCGGCGCAGAAGGCCACAGGGATATTGTTACCGATCCGTACAAGGTTCTTGTCTTGACTGAGTCTATATGTCGCAGCCTATCCCAACTTACAATAAACCCAACAGCCGAAGTTAACTCCCGTTGAACTTCGACTCCGCAACTTGATTGCAGACTTACTTACCCAGCCTTGTTTATCGAGTTGCCCCGGTGACCTGTCCGCCTGTCTTCCGACGGCAGATCGTACCCACTCAGAAACTACTCAGGTAAATAGTAATGAAGGCTTTCGCCCTGATGGCCCTGTTCGCCTGCTCGCCGCTGGTGATGGCGGCTGGCGCCCAGGATCAACCTGCCAGCCAGCAGGAAAACGCTGTTGAAGAATATGCCTATGGCATGCAACTGGATGTGGCTCGCGTTATATCTTCAACCGACACTTCCAATGCCTGCGGCATCGTTCCCGCACGCATGACCTACGAAGATTCGAACGGCCAGAAACATACCGTCGAATATCAGGTCTGGGGCAACGGCTGCACTGGCGGCTAAACTCTGCTCGACCTCCGGGTCGACCTCCGAAGGATCGCGCCACGAGGGGCAGCTCGCCCATCCGGCGCGATCATTGTGTACTCGGCGACGACAATCCCGCCCCTCGGCGAACATCCTGGCCGTCTTCCCCACGCCTCATCGTGCTGCCGCCCTTTCACAAGGGCCGACGCCTCCACCGTTTCTTTCCCAGCCTGCAACAAACCGGCAAGCATGCCGCTCAGCCCTCGCCTTGCCCCACGCCATGCTGGCGCAGCTTGTTCGCCGCCGTGGTATGCGAAACGCCGAGGCGCTTGCCCAACTGGCGGCTGCTCGGATGTTCGCGGAACAGGCGCTCCAGCACCGCCTTCTCGAAGCGCCCGACGATGGCGTCGAGGTCTCCTTCCAGGGAAAAATCCCCCAGCGGCTGCGGCGCGCCGTAGTCCGGCAGGCGGATGTGCTCGGCCTTGACCGTTCCCCCTTCGCACAGCGAAACCGCCTGGAACAGCACGTTTTCCAATTGCCGCACGTTGCCCGGCCAGTGGTAGCGTTCGAGACGTTCCAGCGCCTGCGCGGAAAGCTTCGGCAGGCCGCAGCCGATCTGCCGGCTGGCCTGGTCGAGGAAATGCTCGGCGAGCGGCGCCAGGCCATCCAGGCACTCGCGCAGCGGCGGGATGTGCAGCGAGAGCACATTGAGACGGTGATAGAGGTCCTGGCGGAATTCGCCCTTGGCGCAGAGTTCGGACAGGTCTACCTGGGTGGCGCAGATCACCCGCACGTCCAGGTACACCTCCTCGTCGCTGCCGACCCGGCGGAAACAGCCGTCCTGCAGGAAGCGCAACAGCTTGGCCTGCAGGCGCGGGCTCATCTCGCCGACGCCGTCGAGGAACAGCGTGCCGCCGGCGGTAAGCTCCAGCAGGCCGAGCTTGCCCTCCGGGCGGGCGCCCTCGAAGGCTCCCGGACCATAGCCGAACAGCTCGGTCTCGGCCATGGATTCCGGCAGGCCGGCGCAGTTCAACGCCATGAACGGCGACTGCCCGCGCGGGCTGGCCAGGTGGCAGGCGCGCGCCAGCAGCTCCTTGCCGGTGCCGGTCTCGCCCTCGATCAGCAGCGGCGCGTCCAGCGGCGCCATGCGCCGCGCCTCGCGGACCACCGCGGCCATTACCCGCGAACTCTGGAAGATACTGTCGAAGCCACGCAGCTCCTGCTTGCGCACATGGTAGATGCGCTCGCCGACGCGATCCGCGCGATGCAGGGTCAGCACCGCTCCAGCCAGCGCCTCGCTCTCGTCGTGCTCGGATTGCAGCGGCGCGATGTCGGCGAGGAACACGTCGCCCTTCACCTTCACCCGCAGCCCGTTGATCCGCGCCTTGTTGGCGCGCACCAGTTCGGGCAGGTCGAGGTCCTCCACATAGCGCGACAGCGGAATCCCCGGCACCTCGTCGACGCGCACGCCGAGCAACTGCGCGGCGGCACGGTTGGCGGCGACGATCTGCCCGCCCATGTCCACCGAGAGCACCGGGAAGTCCAGGGCGGCGAGCAGCGCGTTGAGTTCCAGGTGCCGGCGCTCGCTGGGCATCAGGCCGACGCGCTTGACGCCGAAGACCCCCGGCACCGCCTCCAGCTTGGGCCGCAGCGACTGCAACTGGAGGTTGATCATGTTCGGACAGAGCAGGTAGATGGCGTTGCCCTGGTCGCCGCCGACTTCGCCGCGATTGACGTTGATGCCGTAGTCGACCAGCAGGTTGAGGATGTCGCGGAGGATGCCTACACGGTTCTGGCAGTGCACTTTGATACGCATGGCGTGGCCCGGTGTTGTCGTTCTGATGGGCTCGCGGCCGGTTTTTTAACTCCCGGCCGGAAATTTCCGTCAAGAATATGTGACAGTTAGACTCACCAGCAACAATGCCTGGCCCAATGAACAGGCGACCCAGGCCAATTCGTAAGGAAAACTTTACGAAAACGCCGATTCCTCCCCGTTGCCCGGTCCCTATCCGGGGCTGCACGGACCGTCCCGACGCGGTATCGATAAGGCAACGACAACAACAAAGACCCCGCGGCCACAAGCCGCTCATGGAGTCCGTATGAAAACGACGCAGTACGTGGCCCGCCAGCCCGACGACAACGGTTTCATCCACTATCCGGAAACCGAGCACCAGGTCTGGAATACCCTGATCACCCGGCAACTGAAGGTGATCGAAGGCCGCGCCTGTCAGGAATACCTCGACGGCATCGAACAGCTCGGCCTGCCCCACGACCGGATCCCCCAGCTCGACGAGATCAACAGGGTTCTCCAGGCCACCACCGGCTGGCGCGTGGCGCGGGTTCCGGCGCTGATTCCGTTCCAGACCTTCTTCGAACTGCTGGCCAGCCAGCAATTCCCCGTCGCCACCTTCATCCGCACCCCGGAAGAACTGGACTACCTGCAGGAGCCGGACATCTTCCACGAGATCTTCGGCCACTGCCCACTGCTGACCAACCCCTGGTTCGCCGAGTTCACCCATACCTACGGCAAGCTCGGCCTCAAGGCGAGCAAGGAGGAACGCGTGTTCCTCGCCCGCCTGTACTGGATGACCATCGAGTTCGGCCTGGTCGAGACCGACCAGGGCAAGCGCATCTACGGCGGCGGCATCCTCTCCTCGCCGAAGGAGACCGTCTACAGCCTCTCCGACGAGCCGCTGCACCAGGCCTTCAATCCGCTGGAGGCGATGCGCACGCCCTACCGCATCGACATCCTGCAACCGCTCTATTTCGTCCTGCCCGACCTCAAGCGCCTGTTCCAACTGGCCCAGGAAGACATCATGGCGCTGGTCCACGAGGCCATGCGCCTGGGCCTGCACGCGCCGCTGTTCCCGCCCAAGCAGGCGGCCTGACGAGAAACGCCGCCGCCGCGGCTGACCCCGCGGCGGCCTTGTACTATGGTGGACGGGCACGGCCCGTCCGCCGCTCCCACATGCGACAACCAAGGACTCCCACCATGACCGCACTCACCCAAGCCCATTGCGAAGCCTGCCGCGCAGACGCCCCGCACGTCAGCGACGAAGAACTGCCCGTGCTGCTGCGGCAGATCCCGGATTGGAACATCGAAGTCCGCGACGGCATCATGCAACTGGAGAAGGTCTACCTGTTCAAGAACTTCAAGCATGCCCTGGCCTTCACCAATGCCGTCGGCGAGATATCCGAGGCCGAAGGCCACCATCCGGGCCTGCTGACCGAGTGGGGCAAAGTCACCGTGACCTGGTGGAGCCACTCGATCAAGGGCCTGCACCGCAACGACTTCATCATGGCGGCGCGCACCGACGAGGTAGCGAAAACCGCCGAGGGGCGCAAATGAGTCATTTCGCCAAGGTCGCCCGCGTACCGGGCGACCCGATCCTGGGCCTGCTCGACGCCTACCGCAACGATCCGCGCGCGGACAAGCTGGACCTCGGCGTCGGTGTCTACAAGGATGCCCAGGGCCTGACCCCGATCCTGCGCTCGGTGAAACTCGCCGAGCAGCGCCTGGTCGAGCAGGAAACCACCAAGAGCTACGTCGGCGGCCACGGCGATGCGCTGTTCGCCGCGCGCCTGGCGGAACTGGCGCTCGGCGCCGCCTCGCCGCTGTTGCTGGAGCAACGCGCCGACGCCACCCAGACGCCCGGCGGCACCGGCGCCTTGCGCCTGGCCGGCGACTTCATCGCCCATTGCCTGCCCGGCCGCGGCATCTGGCTGAGCGACCCGACCTGGCCGATCCACGAGACCCTGTTCGCCGCCGCCGGCCTGAAGGTTTCCCACTACCCCTACGTCAGCGCCGACAACCGCCTGGATGTCGAGGCGATGCTTGCTGGCCTGGAGCGCATTCCCCAGGGAGACGTGGTGCTGCTGCATGCCTGCTGCCACAACCCGACCGGTTTCGACCTGAGCCACGACGACTGGCACAGGGTGCTCGACGTGGTACGTCGCCGCGAGCTGCTGCCGCTGATCGACTTCGCCTACCAGGGCTTCGGCGACGGTCTCGAGGAAGACGCCTGGGCGGTACGCCTGTTCGCCGGCGAACTGCCGGAGGTGCTGGTCACCAGTTCCTGCTCGAAGAACTTCGGCCTGTACCGCGACCGCGTCGGCGCGCTGATCGTCTGCGCGCAGAACGCCGAGAAGCTCACCGACGTGCGTAGCCAACTGGCCTTCCTCGCCCGCAACCTCTGGTCGACCCCGCCGGCGCATGGCGCCGAGGTGGTCGCGGCGATCCTCGGCGACAGCGAGTTGAAGGGACTCTGGCAGGAAGAGGTCGAAGGCATGCGCTCGCGCATCGCCAGCCTGCGCATCGGCCTGGTCGAAGCCCTGGCGCCGCACGGCCTGGCCGAGCGCTTCGCCCATGTCGGCGCGCAACGCGGGATGTTTTCCTATACCGGACTGAGCCCGCAGCAGGTCGCTCGGCTGCGCGACGAGCACGCCGTTTACCTGGTCTCCAGCGGCCGGGCCAACGTCGCCGGTCTCGACGCGCGCCGCCTCGACCGCCTGGCGCAAGCCATCGCCCAGGTCTGCGCGGACTGAACCCTCACGGTTACCCTGAGCCGGCTGTGATGGCCGGCTTTTTTTCGCCCCAGCGAATGCCGCGCACTCCCGCCGAGGCGGCGGATAACCGCGTTGCGGTTATTCGCCCTACCGCACCACGACCTTGTGGGCGTAGGGCGAATAACGCCACAGGCGTTATCCGCCGAACCTCTCTGAACCGGGCCAACCATAAGTCAGCACTTTCAAAGCCCTACGTGCTTTTCCTACAAAAGAGCATAAAATGCTCAATTATGGGCACCAGTTCACACTGCGCCCCACGGCCCCCACTTTCTCGTCTTAGTGAGCAACGCACGTGAGAAACCGTCTCCTGTCACTGGTCACCCTGTTCCTGTCCCTCAGCGTTGCCACCGCGGTATCCGCCTCCCCGCCGCCCAAGGCCGGGCTGCCGCTGCAACAGGAGCTGGCGTCGGGCAGCGCGCTGGTTACCGACCAGAACACCGGCAAGGTACTCTACTCGCGCAACCCCGACCTGGTGGTGCCGATCGCCTCAATCACCAAGCTGATGACCGCCATGGTCGTGCTCGACTCGAAACTGCCGCTGGACGAGGTACTGCCGATCGCCATCAGCGAGACCAGCGAAATGCGCGGGGTGTTTTCCCGGGTGCGGGTCGGCAGCCAGATCAGCCGCCGGGACATGCTCCTGCTCGCCCTGATGTCCTCGGAGAACCGCGCCGCCGCCAGCCTCGCGCAGAACTATCCGGGCGGCAAGAACGCCTTCGTCAAGGCGATGAACGCCAAGGCCCACGCCCTGGGAATGAAGAACACCCGCTACGTCGAGCCGACCGGGCTGTCGCTGCACAACGTCTCCACCGCTCGCGACCTCACCCGCCTGCTGGTGGCCAGCCGGCAATATCCGCTGCTCAGTCAGTGGAGCACCACTCCGGAGAAGACCGTGGCCTTCCGCCACCCCAACTACACCCTGGGCTTCCGCAACACCAACCACCTGATCAACAACAAGACCTGGAACATCCAGTTGACCAAGACCGGCTTCACCAACGAGGCAGGCCACTGCCTGGTGATGCGCACCACGATCAACCGCAGCCCGGTCAATCTGGTGGTGCTGGACGCCTTCGGCAAGTACACCCACTTCGCCGACGCCACGCGCCTGCGACGCTGGCTGGAAACCGGCCAGGTCACTGCGATCCCGGCCGCGGCCAAGGCCTATCGCCTGCAACGCGACCGCGAGCGCGGCCTCGGCCAGCCGGTGGCCCAGGCCGTACGCTGATCCGTCGCGAAGACCGGCCGGCTCAGAAATCCACCTTGCCGCGCCCGGCCTTCACCGCGCCGCGCTTGGCCTTGCCGTCCAGCCGGCGCTTCTGCGAGCCGCGCGTAGGCTTGGTCGGGCGCCGCGCCTTCTGCACCTTGGCCACGCTGCGGATCAACTCCGCCAGGCGCTCCAGGGCATCCTCGCGGTTCTGCTCCTGGGTCCGGTACTGCTGGGCCTTGATCACCACCACGCCGTCGCCGCTGATGCGCTGGTCGTTCAGTGCCAGCAGACGCTCCTTGTAGAACGGCGGCAACGACGAGGCCTGGATGTCGAAGCGCAGGTGCACCGCGCTGGAGACCTTGTTGACGTTCTGCCCGCCGGCGCCCTGGGCACGAATGGCATTCAGCTCGATCTCATGGTCGGGCAGGTGGACGGCATTGGAGATGATCAGCATGGGGCGGCACGGTGGACCAACGGGGCTGCCAGCATAACCCCTTTGCCGAGCGGAAAAGCAGGCCAAAAGAAACCCGGCCGCAGCCGGGTTCCTTCATTTCGGCTAAGGCGCCAGGTCGAACTCAACGCTCCTTGCAGGCGACCCCGTCGGTGGGCTCGCCGCCCTTCCAGTCGCCGTAGAGGGTGGCTTCCTCGCCCTTGGTCCACCAGATGTACTGGCCGGCGGCGTACTTGGCGCCGGAGGCGGAAATCACATTGCTGAAGACCAGCGTCGAGTTGTCGCTGACCGGCACCACGGCGAGGCTGTTGTCGCCCTTGTTCAGGTACTGCACGGTGA
This sequence comes from Pseudomonas sp. HMSC076A11, assembly GCF_001810205.1. Taxonomy (NCBI): domain Bacteria; kingdom Pseudomonadati; phylum Pseudomonadota; class Gammaproteobacteria; order Pseudomonadales; family Pseudomonadaceae; genus Pseudomonas; species Pseudomonas sp. HMSC076A11. The sequence goes on from NZ_KV800287.1 coordinate 294,984, forward strand.
ACTTGCGACCGTTCTCGCACTTGTAGTCGACGCTGCGGGTATCCAGCTTGGCATCCCCCGGCAGGGCCAGGTAATCGACCTGGGCGGTCTGCTTGTCGTCGTCGCTGCCGCCGCAGGCGACCAGGACCACGGGAACGGCAGCCAGAAGCAGCCAGAGCGCTTTTTTCATGGAAATCCCTCTAACGAGAAAAAATGGCGCTGCCACTGTAGGAATACGGCACCTGCCGCGTCAACGACAGGCGCCCCTAGAAAAAGTCTTGTGGGCCGCCGGGACACGCAAAGGAGCGCTCCCCTCTCCTCTGCGCGCCGGCGCCCCATCGATCACTCGGTGACCGGCTTCACCCGCAGGCCCGGCATCGGCCGCGGGGCTCCCTTGAGTCGGTAGCAGGCCCACATCACCAGCAGCCAGACCGGGATGGCATAGACCGAGACCTGGATGCCGGGGATCAGCAACATGACGCCGAGGATGAACACCACGAAGGCCATGCACAGGTAGTTGCCGTACGGATACCAGAACGCGCGGAAGTGCGTGCGGGTGCCCTGGCGGTCCATCTGCGCGCGGAACTTCAGGTGCGCCATGCTGATCATCGCCCAGTTGATCACCAGCGCCGCCACCACCAGCGACATCAGCAGCTCCAGCGCCTGGTGCGGGATCACATAGTTCACCACCACCGCGAGGAAGGTCACCAGCGCCGATACCACCAGGGCGCGTACCGGTACGCCGCGCTTGTCGACCCTGGCCAGCGCGCGCGGGGCATCGCCCTGCTCGGCCAGGCCGAGAAGCATGCGGCCGTTGCAATAGGTGCCGCTGTTGTACACCGACAGTGCGGCGGTGAGCACCACGAAGTTCAGCAGGTGCGCGGCGGTGCCGCTGCCGATCATCGAGAAGATCTGCACGAACGGGCTGCCGCTGTAGGCATCGCCGGAAGCGTTGAGGGTCTGCAGCAGGCTGTCCCAGGGCGTCAGCGAGAGCAGCACGACCAGGGCGCCGATGTAGAAGATCAGGATGCGATAGATCACCTGGTTGATCGCCTTCGGGATCACCGTCCTCGGCTTGTCCGCCTCGGCCGCGGTGAAGCCGAGCATTTCCAGGCCACCGAAGGAGAACATGATGATCGCCATGGCCATCACCAGTCCGCTCACTCCGTTGGGGAAGAAACCGCCGTGTGCCCAGAGGTTGCTCACCGAAGCCTGCGGACCGCCGCTGCCGCTGAACAGCAGGTAGCAGCCGAGCAGGATCATGCCGATGATCGCCACCACCTTGATGATCGCGAACCAGAACTCGGCTTCGCCGAAGGCCTTGACGTTGGCCAGGTTGATCGCGTTGACGACGACGAAGAACAACGCCGCCGTGGCCCAGGTCGGCACCTCCGGCCACCAGTAGTGGATGTACTTGCCGACCGCGGTCAGTTCCGACATCCCGACCAGGATGTACAGCACCCAGCAGTTCCAGCCGGAGAGGAAGCCGGCGAAGCCGCCCCAGTACTTGTGCGCGAAGTGGCTGAAGGAGCCGGCGACCGGCTCCTCGACGATCATCTCGCCGAGCTGGC
>NZ_KV800287.1:296633-356390 GCF_001810205.1 Pseudomonas sp. HMSC076A11
TCGACGATCATCTCGCCGAGCTGGCGCATGATCATGAAAGCGATGAAGCCGGCGATGGCGTAGCCGAGGATCATCGACGGGCCCGCCGACTTGAGCACCCCGGCCGAGCCGAGGAACAGGCCGGTGCCGATGGCGCCGCCGAGGGCGATCAACTGGATGTGACGATTCTTCAGGCCGCGCTTGAGCTCGCCCGAATGCGGATGTTGGCCGTCCATTGAATTATCTCACGCAAGTGGAAATTTATTGTTGTCGGAGGCGAAACGGGGCCGTGCGGCTCAGGCGGCAGGCGCACGGCGGGCGCCATGCGGGGCGCGTGGCGGCGGGCGGTCGGCTGGGCGGAGGGAGGACTCACGGATCATGCGTCACCTGTTTGTTGTTGTACGTGACGTGAATGGGCCGCCAGGCTCGTGGCTCGGCGGTGCGGGCAAGGCTGGCGCGATCGGCGCCGCTGGAACGGAAACGCGGAGCGCAAGGAAAACCGCCAGCCCCGGAAGAGGCTGGCGGCAGCGGGATCAGATCACGCCGCGGCGAATCTGGTCTTCCTCGATGGACTCGAACAGGGCCTTGAAATTGCCCTCGCCGAAGCCCTGGTTGCCCTTGCGCTGGATGATCTCGAAGAAGATCGGGCCGATCACCGTGTCGGTGAAGATCTGCAGCAGGATGCCGTCGTCGCCCGGGGCGCCGTCGATCAGCAGGTTCAGTTCGCGCAGTTGCTCGAGCGGCTCGCCATGCCCGGCGACGCGGGTGTCGACCTTCTCGTAGTAGGTGTCCGGGGTCGACATGAACTTCACGCCGTTGTCGCGCAGCTTGCGCACGGTGGCATAGATGTCGTCGGTGGTCAGGGCGATGTGCTGGATGCCTTCGCCATGGTATTCGCGGATGAATTCCTCGATCTGCGAGGTATCGTCGGCCGACTCGTTGATCGGGATGCGGATCTTCCCGCAAGGTGCGGTCATGGCGCGGGAGAACAGGCCGGTGAGCTTGCCTTCGATGTCGAAGTAGCGAATCTCGCGGAAGTTGGCGATGCGCTCGTAGAAACCGGACCAGACGTCCATCTGGCCGCGCTTGACGTTGTGGGTCAGGTGGTCGATGTAGGTCAGGCCGACCGAGTTGTCGTTGGCGCTGCGGCCTTCGATGAACTCGAAGTCGACGTCATAGATGCTGCGGTCGCCGTAGCGGTCGACAAGATACAGCAGCGAACCGCCGATGCCTTCCAGGGAAGGGATGTTCAGCTCGCCGAAGTTGGCGTGGCTGCCCACCAGCTTGGCGCCCTGGGATTCGGCGTAGGCGGCGGCCTGGGAAGCGTTCTTCACCCGGAAGGCCATGGCGCAGGCGCTCGGGCCGTGCTTGAGGGCGAATTCATGGACATGCCCGGTCGGGCTGCCGTTGAGCACGATGTTGATATCGTTCTGCTGGAACAGGAAGACTTCCTTGGAACGATGCTTGGCGGTTTCGGTGAAGCCCATCATGTTGAACAGCTGGCGCAGCTGCTCGATGCCCTTGGCGTCGGGGGCGGTGAACTCGACGAATTCGAATCCGTCGGTACCGATGGGATTGTGCTGTTCGATCTTGGCCACGGCGTTCATCCGGCCTCCTCGTTGTTCTTGTTGAATGGACCGCCGCCGGTCCAGGCGGCCGACGACATGGGAGATGCCTTCATCTCACCCCGTGGCGGCGCGGCGGACAAGCCGTCGGCAGGGCCCGGCACAGGGCCTGGCGCAGGGTTTCTGGCAACTATTCCTTACGCGCCGGCGGCATGCATGGCGAACGCCCGGTCTTCGTAAAGTTATCTTTACAGTGCGGTGCGAAAAGCTGCCAGCAGCGCTGTCACGGCTGCGCTGAAAGCCGGCGCTGCATGATCGGCGTCAAGCGGTTAACCTGCGTCTTTCCTCCGCGACGGCATTCCCATGGCACGACCCGCCCCACCCGACCTGAGCGACAGCCGCCGGCCCCTGCGCGGCGTTGCCCGCAGCTATCCTGCCGGGCACCGCGTCGATGCCCACGAGCACGCCTGGGGCCAGGTGCTCTATGCGGTGTCCGGGATGATGTGGCTGGAGACGCCCGACGAGGCCCTGCCGGTCCCGCCGCAACGGGCGGTCTGGTTGCCTCCGGGCCTGCGCCATGCGGTGCGGGTCGCCTCCGAGTTGCAGATGCGCAACATCTACCTGAGCCCGGAACTCTCCCGCGGCCTGGAGGACCGCACCCTGGTGCTGGTGGTCGGCCCGCTGCTGCGCGAGCTGATCGTCAGCCTGGTGGAGCAGGAACGACAGAGCGACCCCCACTACTATCGGGCGCTGGCCGATCTCGCCGTGCTCGAACTCGGCCGCGCGCGCCGTTCCAGCCTCCGCGTACCGCTGCCGGACGCCTCCGACAGGCGCCTGCTCGCGCTGTGCCAGGCGGTGATGGCCAATCCCTCCCTGGACATCGGCCTGGAGCGCCTGGCCGAAGACGCCGGGGCCAGCGTGCGGACCCTCTCGCGCCTGTTCCAGCGCAGCCTGGGCATGGGCTTCGCCGACTGGCGGCGGCAGGTGCAGCTGGCGACCGCCGCCGCCGCACTGATCGATGGCCGTCCGGTGGCAGGCATCGCCCATGCCCTGGGATATACGCCGAGCGCCTTCAGCGACATGTTCCGCCGCGAGCTGGGCGTCTCTCCCACCGAGTACAGGGCCGAGCATCACCAGCCGTTCCAGCCTTGACCGGCATTCGATAGTGATTGGCCGATAGATGTTTTTTCGGCCAACTAGACTGGTGCCATCGTTCACCGTCCCTGTCAGCCGCCATGAACTACCTGATCTCCCTCGGCATCGGCCTGCTGGTCGGCCTGCTCTACGCCGTACTCGACTTCCGCTCGCCGGCGCCACCCGCCATCGCCCTGGTCGGCCTGCTTGGCATGCAGCTCGGCGAACAGCTTTTCCCCCTTGGCCGCGACCTGCTGCAGCAGTGGCTGCACTGATCGCCGCGACGACACGGAGCCCCCGATGAAAGCACTGCAATTCGACCGTACCGGCGACCTCGCCGCCCTCGAGCTGGTGGACATGCCCGACCCGCTTCCCGCCGCCGATGAGGTGCGGGTGGAAATCCGCGCCGCCGGGCTGAATCCGAGCGACGTGAAGAACGTCCTCGGCCGCTTCCCCTATACCACCCTGCCCCGGGTACCGGGCCGCGACTTCGCCGGGGTGGTGGTGGAGGGACCGAAGGCTCTGCTCGGCCAGGCGGTCTGGGGCACCGGGCGGGAGCCGGGATTCTTCCGCGACGGTAGCCACGCGCAGTTCCTGACCCTGCCGGCCGCCGGCGTCGCGCTCAAGCCGGAAAGCCTGAGCTTCGCCCAGGCCGCCAGTTGCGGGGTGCCCTACAGCACCGCCTGGGACGCCCTGCAACGCAGCCAGGTCAAGGCCGGCACCCGGCTCCTGGTAATCGGCGCCAACGGCGCGGTCGGCAAGGCCGCGCTGGCGCTGGCCAAGGCCCTGGGGGCCGAAGCGATCGGCGCGGTGCGGCGCGAGGAGCAACGCCAGGCGCTGGAAACGCAGGGCATCGCCGCGCTGCTGCTGGGCGAGCCGGCCGAACTGGCGGCACAGGTGGAAGGGATCTTCCCCGGCGGGGCCGAGGTGATCTTCGATACGACCGGTTTCTGGCTCGAGGCGGCGGTCCCGGCGCTGGCCGCCTTCGGTCGCCTGGCGATCATCGCCGCACCGGCCGACGGCCATGTGCGCCTGCCGGCGTTGAACCTGTACCGTCGCGGTGGCTCGGTGGTGGGGATCAACTCGCTGCTCTATGGCGTGGAAGCCTGCGCAGGCTTCCTCGACGCCTTCGGCAAGCTGTTCGACCAAGGCCGCCTGCCGCTGCCGGACGGGCTGCGGGAAGTCCCGCTGGAGCAGGGCGTTGAGCAGTACCGGGCGGTGAACGAAGGCACCTGCGAGAAGATCATCCTGGTGCCTTGAGGACCAGCGGAATCCCGGCGGAACATGCCGGGATTCCGCTGTGCGCAAGGCTACTCCGCGCCGACCGCGAGCTTGCGGGCGCTGCGCGCCTCCTCCAGCTGCATGCAGCGCTCGAGGAACAGGTACATATAGTCGTAGCTCTTGCAGATCGCGTCGCGCAGTTGCCGGCGCAGCTCGGCGCTGGGATTGGTGCCGGCCAGGGTGCAGATGATCTCCAGCGCCTCCCAGGGGTGGGCATCGTCGTACTGGGCGTGGAGCTTGAGCCACTTCATGGCGCGCTTGCGGCCTTCCTTGGGGAAGGCGTTTTCGTAGACGCCGTTCGAACAGACCAGCGCCGACCACTCGCCGGTGACGCCTTCGATGGCGTAGTTGGTGGCGGCCATGGCCACCGCCAGTGAGTCGCTGGCGCAGGTGTGCCAGCACCAGTGGCTGAGCGCGTGCAGTTCGGCCGGCACGTCTTGCGCCTGGATCTCGGCCAGGCTCACGCCGTGGGCCTCGGCCCAGTGCAGCCAGTAGTCGGCGTGGTTGAGTTCGACCCGAATGTTGCGCATCAGCCAGCGGCGCGCCATGTCTTCGCCGGGATGGCGGGCGAAACGGGTCTTCAGCAGGTTCTGCGACATGTACAAGGGGAACTGCTCGACCACCGGCCAGCCGCCGATCAGGTACAGGCGCATCAGCGCCGGGCTCAGCTCGGCGTCGCGCATGCGCCGGTACAGCTCGTGACCGGAAACCCGGTCCTTGCTCGCCTGGCAGTCGACGATCAGTTGCTGCGCCCACTGCGGATAGCTTCCCGCCTCCTGCAAGGGGCCCGTACGGTCAAAGAACTCGCTCACACCCGTCTCCCTTCTCTTCTTGTCGGCAACGGCCTCATAGCAGCGAAACTACTCTTTCTTCGCCCCGCGGTCACCTACCGGAGGTTCTGTCCCAGGCTCGGCCACAGGCCCTGGGCATCCACTCCAGCCCCCGGAGGCTGGCGACTGAACGGCAGGGGCGCGCCGATGGCCAGGCCCTGGGCATAGTCGATGCCGATCTCGCGCAGCGCTTCCATGACTTCGACGGTCTCGACGAACTCCGCGATGGTACGTTTGCCCATCACGTGGCCGATATGGTTGATCACCTGGACCATGGCGCGATCGATGGGATCCTCGAGCATGTCCTTGACGAAGCTGCCATCGATCTTCAGGTAATCCACCGGCAGGTGCTTGAGGTAGATGAAGGACGACATGCCGGCGCAGAAATCGTCCAGGGAGAAACGACAACCGGTGTCCTTGAGCTCGTTGATGAAGCGGATGGCGCTGGCCAAGTTGGCAACCGCCACGGTTTCGGTGACCTCGAAGCAGATCGTCTGCGGCGGAATGCGGTAACGGGCGAACAGCTCGGTGAGGAACTGCAGGAACGACTCGTCGCCGATGGTCGCGCCGGAGAGATTGATGGCGCAGGTGCCGATCGGCTCGGCGCGAGGGTCCTGGGCGCGCTCGACAAGGGTGCGGAAGGCATTCTCCACCACCCAGCGATCGATCAGCGTCATCAGGCCGTAGCGCTCGGCGGCGGGTATGAAGCTCAGCGGCGGCACCAGGCGCCCGCCCTCGTCGCGCAGGCGCAGCAGCAGTTCGACGTGCAAGCCCTCCTCCGCACCTTCGCCCAGCGGCACGATGGGCTGGGCATAGAGACTGAAGCGGTCTTCCTCCAGCGCCAGGTGGATGCGCTGGACCCAGGTCATCTCGCCGAAGCGCATCGATAGTTCGACGTCGTCCTGATGGAACACCTGGACCCGGTTGCGGCCCTTTTCCTTGGCCATGTAGCAGGCCATATCGGCGGAGCGCAGCGCCTCCTCGAGGGTCGAGATACCCGGCAGCAGGTGCACCAGGCCGACGCTGACGGTGCAGTTGAACGGCTGCCCGCTCCAGGTGAAGTGCAGATCCTGGATGGTCTTGCGCAGATGGTCGGCGATCTCCACGGCTTTTTCCGCCGGACAGTTCTCCAGCAGGATGCCGAACTCGTCGCCGCCCAGCCGCGCCAGCGTGTCGCCCTCGCGCAAGCCTTGTTGCAGCAGGGTACAGACCTGGCGCAGCAGTTCGTCGCCGGCGGCGTGGCCGCAGGTGTCGTTGACCAGCTTGAACTGGTCCAGGTCGAGGAACATCAGGGCGTGCCGCCCGCTGTTGCGCTCCAGGCGTTCCAGCGCTATTTGCAGGCGATACTCGAACTCGCGGCGGTTGGTCAGCCCGGTCAACGCATCGTGGGTCGCCTGCCAGGACAGGCGCGCCATGTACTGGCGCTCGCGGGTCATGTCGTGAAGCACCAGGACCACCCCGGTGATCTCGCCGCCACGGTGGATCGGCGCGCCCACCAGGGTCACCGGCACGCTGCTGCCGTCGTGACGCAGAACCAGCTTGGAATGCTCGCGACCGCCGTCGATCTCGCCGCTGAGGATCTGCTCGATCAGCAGCATGCCCTCCTCCCGCGAGCTTTCGTCGACGATCCGGAACAGCGACGCCAGGGGCAGGCCGCGGGCCTTGTCCAACGTCCAGTTGGTCATCTGCTCGGCGGCCGGGTTGAGGTAGGAAATGCCCCCCTGGGTGTCGGCGGTGATCACTCCGTCGCCGATCGAGGCCAGGGTGATCTGGGCCCGTTCGCGCTCGGCATCGAGGGCGTTCTCCACTTCCTGGCGCTGCATCAGTTGCTGCCGGGTCCGCAGGAACGCCAGGAGGATGAGCACGCTGGCGGTGGTCAGGTTGGCCACCAGCAGCAGCCTGAGCAAGGCCCGCGAGCCCTCGCCAAGGGCGTCGCTGAAGGCCTTGGCCGCCGGCGTGACCTTCTCGTTGATCGCGTGGATCTCGGTCTTCCACTGTTGCACCTGCTCGGCGCTGGCCTGCCCGGCGCCGATGCCCGCGCGCATCTTGCCGGCGACGTCGATCAGTTCCATGACGTACTTGTCACCCACCAGCCACAGCTCGATGGCGCGCTCGAAGTAACTGAAGTCGTGGAAGTTGCGGTACAGCCAGATGATCGCGGTAACGTCGTCGGCATGGTTGCCGCCCTTGAGGATGCCCTGGCGGGCCGCCTCGATGTCCGGGTCGGGCTGGTCCAGGGCAAGGCGCATCTCGCGGTCGCCGAGGGGGATCGCGATGGCCTCCTCGTAGCGGCGGAAGTCTTCGTCGGCGCGTGAGTCGGCATAGAGGGTGAGGTAGTAGATGGCATCCTTCTGGCCCTTCGACCAGAGGCTTTCGCCGCCGACATAGCTGCGCACCGCGGAGAGGACGTAGAGACTGCCGCCCGCCAGCATGGCCTGCAGCAGCACCACGACGATGAAGGGCCATACCAGGCCGAGCAGGCGGGGCTTGTCGAGAGTCCGGTTCTGCCTCATTCCATCTACCATTCAAACTGGCGCTAAGCGATCGGGCGCCGTCTCCGTCGCCCCTGACTGCATCACCTGTCGGCCGCTCAAGATCCCGTCGCAGAACTCCCGAGGCCTTGCCTGCCGGCAGCCACGACGCTGGAGGAGGCGGACACCTGGCAAACAGTAGGAGTCTAGTGGCTGTTTGCCGAACCTGCCCTGCACCTGGCGGAACAGACAGCGTTTTTTATTGCCGCAGCCAATAAAAACCGGATGTCTTATATGGAATATACGAGAAAAACCGCCAGGCGGCAGCCTGGCGCCTCACATCTGTTGCAGATGTCCGTAGAGCCGGGCGTAGAGGCCGCCTTCGGCGATCAGTTGCTGGTGATCGCCGTCTTCGGCGATATGCCCGCCATCGAAGACCAGGACCCGGTCGGCCTGCTTCACCGCCGACAGCCGATGGGCCACGATCAATGTGGTGCGGCCTTCGAGGAAGTCCCCGAGCGCCTGGTGCAGGGCGTACTCGGTAGCGGCGTCGAGGGCCGAGGTGGCCTCGTCGAGGATCACCACCTTGGGCTCGGCGAGGATCATCCGGGCGATCGCCAGGCGCTGCCGCTGACCGCCCGACAGGCGCACCCCGGAACGCCCGACCACGGTGTCCAGCCCCTGCGGCAGGCGCCGCACGCCGTCGGCCAACTGGGCGATCTCCAAAGCCCGCCAGCAGGCCTGGTCACTGCGTTCGCGGCCCATGGTCAGGTTGGCCCGCACGCTGTCGTTGAACAGCGCCGGATGCTGGAGGACCACCGCGACATGTTCGCGCACGCAGTCCAGGCCGATTTCCTCCAGGGGCACCCCGCCGTAGCGGATGCTGCCGCGCTGCGCACTGTAGAGGCCGAGCAGCAGTTGCACCAGCGTGCTCTTGCCGCCGCCGCTGGCGCCGACCAGGGCAACCTTCTCGCCGGCGCCGATGTTCAGGTCCAACTGCTCCAGGACCTTGTCCTCGCCGTAGGCGAAATCCAGCCCGCGCACCTCGATGCCAACGGTCGTGCGGCCGGCGAACGGATCGCGCAGCGGCGGGTAGCGCGGCTCGTCGGCCCGCGCCAGCAACTCGTTGATCCGCTGCAACGCGCCGCCAGCGGCGTAGTAGGCGTATTGCAGGCCGAGCAGCTGTTCGACCGGACCGATCATGAACCAGAGGTAGCTGAACACCGCGAGCATCTGGCCGATCGACAGGTCCGAGAGCAGCACGGTGAGCATCGCCGCGGCGCGGAACACGTCGATGCCGAACTGGAACAGCAGGCCGCTGGCGCGCCCGGCGGCGTCGCTCTTCCATTGCGAGGCCACGGCGTAGTCGCGGACCTCCTGGGCGCGGTGGCCGAGGCGGCCGAGGAAATAGCCCTGGCGATTGCCGGCGCGGACTTCCTGGATCGCCTCGAGGGTCTCGGTGAGCGCCTGGGTGAAGCGCGCGGTGCTGTCGTTCTCGAGCTTCTTGAGATGCTTGACGCGCTTGCCCAGCTGCACCGTGGACCAGATCACCAGCGGGTTGAACAGCAGGATCAGCAAGGCCAGCTGCCAGTGCATCCAGACCAGGATCGCGGCGGTGCCGAGCAGCGTCAGCAAGGCGACCAGGAAGCGGCTGAGGGTTTCCCCGACGAACTTGTCCAGGGTATCCAGGTCGGTGACCAGGTGGGCGCTGATCGACCCGCCGCCGAGGGTTTCGTATTCGCCCAGGGCGATATGCCGGAGGCGCTCGATCAGACGCAGGCGGATGCGGTAGACGATGTCCTTGGACAACCGCGCGAACAGCTTCGCCTGGAGCACGTTGAATACCAGCGCCGCCCCCCGCAACAGAAGGGTCGCCGCCAGCATCAGGCCGATGTAGCCGAACGCCACCTGCCAGTCGGCGGGCAACAGGCGGTCCATGAAACGCAGCGCGCCGTCACCCTTGCCGAGCAGCACCTCGTCCACCAGCAGCGGCAGCAGCAAGGGAATCGGCACGGTGCAGAGGGTGGCCAGCACCGCCACCAGGTTGGCGAACAACAGGGCTTTCTTGTGGCGCAGTGCGAGTCGACGAATCTCCGCCCAGCTCAGGCGGTCTCCGCGCTCACTCATGCCGGCCCCGTTCCAGCCAGCGGCCGAGCAAGGGTGAAAGTTCGGCAAGCGGCTGGTAGCCGTTGGTGAGCAACGCCAGTTGGCCGTTGCGTTCGGCCAGCAGGGTCGGGAACCCGGCGATGCCGAGATCCTGGACCCAGGCGAAATCGGCGGCGGTGGCGTCACGCGCCTCGCCGCTGTCGAAGGCCGCGGCGAACTCGATGCGCGGAAGCCCCACCGCTTCCGCCAGGCCGGCGAGCACCGCCGCCTGGGTGACATCGCGACCCTCGGCGTAGAACGCCCGCTGGATCGCCCTTACCAGCGGCCAGGCGCTTTCCTCGTCGAGGCTGCGCGCCGCCACCAGGGCCCGGCAGGCCGGCTCGGTGTCATAGACGAAGCCTTCGGGCAACGCGTCGTCGAAGCGGAACGGCTGGCCGGTGGTCTGCTGCACGGTCTGCCAGTGGCCGAGGATGTAGCCGCGGGTATTCGGGTCGAGCGCCGCGCCGTGGCCGGCGCGCAGGCCACCGGCTACCAGGTGGAAAGCGACGCCGTCGGCGGCCGCCTGCCGGGACAGCGCCTCGGCAACCGGGGCGAAGCCCCAGCACCAGGAGCACATGGGGTCCATCACGTACAGCAGGCGGGCCTTGGCCAAGGTTCAGTTCTCCAGCGTGGACTGGCGCGGATCGCGACCGAGCGGGTGCGGCTGGTTGCGCTGCCGCGCCAGTTCGATCTGTTTCTGCCGCTCGCGGGCGCCGGCGCGGGTCTTCTCGCTCAGCGAGTCCCAGCAGTGCGGACAGCTGATGCCGGGCACGTAGTGCTCGGACTGGCGGTCCTCCAGCGAAACCGGGTTGCGGCAGGCGTGGCACTGATCGTACTCGCCCTCGCTAAGATCGTGGCGCACGGTCACGCGGTTGTCGAATACGAAGCAGTCGCCGCGCCACAGGCTCTGTTCCTGCGGCACCTCTTCGAGGTACTTGAGGATGCCGCCCTTGAGGTGGAAGACCTCCTCGAAACCGGCGCCGAGCATGTAGCTGGAAGCCTTCTCGCAGCGGATGCCGCCGGTGCAGAACATCGCCACCTTCTTGTGCCGCGCCGGGTCGTAGTGGGCCTTGATGTACTCGGGGAACTCGCGGAACGACCTGGTCTTCGGATCGACCGCGCCCTCGAAGGTGCCGATCGCCACCTCGTAGTCGTTGCGGGTATCGATCAGCAGGACTTCCGGATCGCTGATCAGGGCATTCCAGTCCTTCGCCTCGACATACTGGCCGACCTGCTTGTTCGGATCCACGCCAGGCACGCCGAGGGTGACGATTTCCTTCTTCAGCTTGACCTTGGTGCGGTAGAAGGGCTGTTCGTCGCAGTAGGATTCCTTGTGCTCGATATCGGCCAGCCGGGGATCGCTGCGCAGCCAGGCGAACAGCGCATCGATGCCTTCGCGGCTACCGGAGACGGTGCCGTTGATGCCTTCCTCGGCCAGCAGCAAGGTGCCTTTCACACCGTTGTCGAGCAGGGTTTGCAGCAGGGGTTCACGCAGCGCCATGTAATCGTCGAGAGTCACGAACTTGTACAGCGCCGCCACGACGATGGATGTCATGGGGATATAGCCTCCAGGTGGTCGCCCGCGTAAAGGGCGGACCGGAACGAAAAGCGCCAGCCGCTGGCGCCATGGAAACGACAACGCCGGCGGAAGGCCGGCGCTGGGTGCGTAGTCTAGCGCAGCAGGGGCAGGCTCTGCACCCCGCCGCGACGGACGCCGTCTCAGGGTATGTCGTGCTTGCTCCCGCCGCGGCAGGTCGGCGAGGCCGGCACCGCAGCCTGGCTCCACTCCTCAGGGGTGAAGGTATGCAGCGCCAGGGCGTGGAACTCGCCCATCAACCCACCGAGGGTGGCATATACCTTCTGGTGCCGCTTCACCGCGTTCAACCCGGCGAACTGCGGGCTGACCAGCACCACCTTGAAGTGGGTCTCCAGCCCGCGGCTGTGCATGTGGCTCTCGTCGAGCACCTCGACGTGTTGCGGATCGAGGGGCTGCAGGGCGGTCTGGATACGGTCACGCATGCTCATCGCGAATCACGACTCACTTTTTCTTCTGGGCCGGCGCGGCGACGCCGAGTTCCTTGTCCATGTCGGCCATCAGCTTGTTCACCGGCTCGACGGCGCCTTGCAGCTTGGCCTGGGTCAGTTGGGCGGATTCGGCAGTCAGGCGCGGCATCTTCTCCAGCACCTTCTTGCCCAGCGGCGACTGGTAGAAGGCATTCAGGTCCTTCAGCTCGGACTCGGTGAAGTTGGTGGTGTAAAGCTTGATCAGCTCGGGCTTGATCTTGTCCCAGCCGATGGCGCGGTCCAGCTCGGCATTGGCCTTGGCCTGGTAACGCTCGAGAACCGCCTTCTTGCTCTCCGGCGCCTTGGCCTGGGCGAAGCGCTGGGCCAGCATCTGCTGCACCTGGGCATAGACCGGGACCGTCAGCTTGTCGGCATGGACCAGCTTGAGGAATTGCTCGGCCTGGCTGGCGGAATCGGCCATGGCCATGGAGCTGAGGCTGAGCAGCACGGCGCTGCCGATGAGGCGAAGACGGGTCATGGAAAATCCTTGAGGTTGGGTAGATGTGTCCGTGGGACCCGACATTCTGCGCCTAAGTTCGAAATCCGCTCAAGCGCGGCGCCGAATATCGGGAGAATCCTATCCGGCGCCCGCCCGCTCCATGCCGTCTACTATCAGTTCTGTAGTGGGTACTTGCCGCCTTCCTTCCGCAGCCGGCATGCTTGCGTCAGCCTGTCACATGGATGTGTTAGATGAACGGAACCGCCGCCGATACCCTCGCCGTATCGCCCCCGCCCCTGCGCAACCTCTGCGACGGCCACGGCCGGCTCGATCCCCGGGCGGTCGGCTGGTCCGCCCGGCCGCGGGTGCTCTGCCACATCCCCGGCCACTTCGGCCGGCGCAAGCGCTGGAACCACTGGTGCATCGTCAGCCCCGGCTGGATGCTCTCGCTGACCATCGCCGACCTCGACTACCTGACCTACGGCGCCGCCTATTTCCTCGACCTGGACAGCGGCCAGGCGGTAGCGCACACGCAGATCCGCTTCTTCGGCCTCGGCTGCCAGTTGCCCGACGAGCCGCAGGCCAGCCATGCCTTCGAGCATCCCCGCCTGCAATTGCGCTTCGACGAACAGCCCGGGCGCCTGCGCGTCACCGGCCAGGCCCCGGACCTCGGTGGCCTGCCGCTGGAGCTGGCGCTGGAAGTGCGACGACCGTCGCACCTGGAGTCGGTGAACCTGGTGGTGCCGATGGGCGAACACACCTTCCATGCCTGCAGCCGCCAGCTCGGCCTGCCGATCAGCGGCTGCCTGCAGCTCGGCCGCCGACGCTACGACTGCCAGGCGGGCCAGAGCTTCGCCGCGCTGGACTTCGGCCGCGGCGTCTGGCCGCTGCATACCTACTGGACCCGCGCCGCCTTCGCCGCCCCCGGCGGCATCGCCGGCAACTTCGGCACCGGCTGGACCGAAGCCAGCGACCTGCGCGAGAACGCCCTGTGGTTCGGCGGCAAGCTCAGCCGCGTGCTCGACGACGTGCACATCCGCGAGCCTCGCGACCCGCTGGCCGAATGGCGCCTGGACAGCGCCTGCGGTCGCGTCGAGCTGCTCTTCCGTCCCGAACAGCTGCACCAGGCGCGGCCCAGCGTCGGCCTGTTCTATGCCAATACCCGCCAGTGGTTCGGCCGTTTCAACGGCACCCTGCGCCACGACGACGGCGACTGCGTGCCGGTGGACGGCGCCCTCGGCTGGATCGGTTCGACCCGCGCGCGCTGGTGAGGCCGGCGGCGGGCAATCTATTTCCGACCCGCAGCGCGGCGAAAAATGCCCACGAGGAAGCGACGGCAGCGGAACCCAAGGCGGGAGCGAAGGCCTAAACTGCCGGATACGCACCCTGGAGAACACTCATGAGCCGGACCGAAACCGATAGCCTGGGCACCATCGAGGTGCCCGACGATGCCTACTGGGGCGCCCAGACCCAGCGTTCGCTGGAGAACTTCGCCATCGGCGGCCAGCGCATGCCGCTCGCCGTGATCCACGCCCTGGCGCTGATCAAGAAAGCCGCCGCGCGGGTCAACGACCACCTCGGCGAACTGCCGCCGGAAGTCGCCCGGCTGATCGAACAGGCCGCCGACGAAGTCCTCGCAGGCCGCCACGACGAACACTTCCCGCTGGTGGTCTGGCAGACCGGCAGCGGCACCCAGACCAACATGAACGTCAACGAGGTGATCGCCGGCCGCGCCAACGAACTGGCCGGCAATCCGCGCGGCGGCAAGTCGCCGGTGCATCCCAACGACCACGTCAACCGCGCGCAGAGTTCCAACGACAGCTTCCCCACCGCCATGCACATCGCCGCCGCCAAGGCCGTGCACGAACAATTGCTGCCGGCCATCGCCGAGCTTTCCGGCGGTCTCGCCGAACAGTCGGCGCGGCACGCCAGCCTGGTCAAGACCGGGCGCACCCACCTGATGGACGCCACGCCGATCACCTTCGGCCAGGAACTCTCGGCCTTCGTCGCCCAGCTCGACTACGCCGAGCGCGCCATCCGCGCGGCGCTGCCGGCGGTCTACCAGTTGGCCCAGGGCGGCACCGCGGTGGGCACCGGGCTCAACGCGCCGAAGGGCTTCGCCGACGCCATCGCCGCGGAAATCGCCGCCGAATCGGGCCTGCCCTTCGTCGCCGCGCCGAACAAGTTCGCCGCCCTGGCCGGCCACGAGCCGCTGGTCATCCTCTCCGGCGCCCTGAAGAGCCTGGCGGTGGCCCTGATGAAGATCGCCAACGACCTGCGCCTGCTCGGTTCAGGCCCACGCGCCGGCTTCGCCGAGGTGAAGCTGCCGGCCAACGAGCCGGGCAGCTCGATCATGCCCGGCAAGGTCAACCCGACCCAATGCGAGGCGCTGTCGATGCTGGCCTGCCAGGTCATGGGCAACGACAGCACGATTTCCTTCGCCGCCAGCCAGGGCCATCTGCAACTCAACGTGTTCAAGCCGGTGATCGTCTACAACCTGCTGGAGTCCATCCGCCTGCTCGCCGACGGCTGCCGCAACTTCAACAAGCATTGCGTCGCCGGCCTGGAGCCGGACGCCCAGCGCATGGCCGACCTGCTGGAGCGCGGCCTGATGCTGGTCACCGCACTGAACCCGCACATCGGCTACGACAAGGCCGCCGAAATCGCCAAGAAGGCCTACGCCGAAGGCACCACCCTGCGCGCCGCGGCGCTGCAGCTGGGCTACCTGGACGAAGCGCAGTTCGACGAATGGGTACGGCCGGAGCAGATGCTGGAGGCCGGCCACCATGGTTGAAACCGCCAAGACCGGCGCCACCCCGCTGGAAGGCGACGGCAAGCGCATCCTGCTGATCGTCGGCTCGCCCAAGCGCAAGAGCTTCTGCCACCTGCTCGCCGAATGCTACGCCCAGGGCGCGCGCAGCAAGGATCACGTGGTGCGCGAACTGAAGCTGGGCGAGCTGGCCTTCGACCCGATCCTCCACGAAGGCTACGAACAGAGCCAGGTGCTCGAACCCGACCTGCTGGAAGCGCAGCGGCAGATCCACTGGGCCGAGCACCTGGTGTTCGTCTACCCGGTCTGGTGGGGCGGCCTGCCGGCGTTGCTGCAGGGCTTCTTCGACCGCGTCCTGCAGCCGGGCTTCGCCTTCCGCTACCGCGGCACCCAGGACAAGGACTGGGAGCAACTGCTGGGCGGGCGCAGCGCCGACCTGCTGGTCTGCCACGACCAGCCACTGTCGCGGCTGCGCTTCCTCAAGGGCCCGCCGGCGCACCGGCAGATGGTGCGCAGCGTGCTCGGCGCCTGTGGCATCGCCACCCGCCGCCTGGAAGAGTTCGCGCCGATGCGCAGTTCCAGCGAGGAACAGCGCCAGGGCTGGCTGCGTCGCGCCGAACAGCTCGGCAGCCAGGTCTAGTTCCCTTCCCGCCCGGCTGCGGCCGGGCGCGGACACTGATCGTTCTGACAGGTCCTCCACCTTCCCGCCGGCTTCCCTTCCCCGCCCCCATGGCGGCCCTTTGCCTGCCTCTACCGGCTCACAGTGCGGGTGCCGACCGCTTTGCATTCCGCGACATCCATCAGGAATGGGTAGCGAATCTGACCGGCCCGTCACATTTGGTAGGGACCTCAAACCGGCACCGAGGGCTAGGATCAGCCCGCTTCGAAATGAATCCGGTTCTGGAAAAAAGGACTTGTCATGAAACACTCCTCAGCCACCCTGGCACTCCTGCCACTCACCCTCGCCCTGTTCCTGCCCCAGGCAGCCCATGCCCACGGCTCGATGGAAACGCCGCCCAGTCGGGTCTACGGCTGCTTCCTCGAAGGTCCGGAGAATCCCAAGTCGGCCGCCTGCAAGGCCGCCGTCGCCGCCGGCGGCACCCAGGCGCTGTACGACTGGAATGGCGTCAACCAGGGCAACGCCAACGGCAACCACCAGGCGGTGGTCCCCGACGGCCAGCTCTGCGGCGCCGGCAAGGCACTGTTCAAGGGCCTGAACCTGGCTCGCAGCGACTGGCCCAGCACTGCCATCGCGCCGGACGCCAGCGGCAACTTCCAGTTCGTCTACAAGGCCAGCGCGCCGCACGCGACCCGCTACTTCGACTTCTACATCACCAAGGACGGCTACAACCCCGAGAAGCCGCTGGCCTGGAGCGACCTGGAACCCGCGCCGTTCTGCTCGATCACCAGCGTCAAGCTGGAGAACGGCACCTACCGGATGAACTGCCCGCTGCCCCAGGGCAAGACCGGCAAGCATGTGATCTATAACGTCTGGCAGCGCTCGGACAGCCCGGAAGCCTTCTACGCCTGCATCGACGTGAGCTTCAGCGGCGCCGTCGCCAACCCCTGGCAAGCGCTGGGCAACCTGCGCGCGCAGCAGGACCTGCCGGCCGGTGCCACCGTCACCCTGCGCCTGTTCGATGCCCAGGGCCGCGACGCCCAGCGTCACAGCCTGACCCTGGCCCAGGGCAACAACGGTGCCAAGCAATGGCCGCTGGCGCTGGCGCAGAAGGTCAACCAGGACTCCACCCTGGTCAACGTCGGCGTGCTGGATGCCTACGGGGCGGTCAGCCCGGTGGCCAGCTCGCAGGACAACCAGGTCTACGTGCGCCAGGCCGGCTACCGCTTCCAGGTCGACATCGAACTGCCGGTCGAGGGCGGCGGCGAGCAGCCGGGCGGCGACGGCAAGGTCGACTTCGACTATCCGCAAGGCCTGCAGCAATACGACGCCGGGACCGTAGTGCGCGGTGCCGATGGCAAGCGCTACCAGTGCAAGCCCTACCCGAACTCCGGCTGGTGCAAGGGCTGGGACCTCTACTACGCCCCGGGCAAGGGCATGGCCTGGCAGGACGCCTGGACCCTGCTGTAACGCCCTCGACTGCCGCCCGCTCCGGGCGGCAGTCGTTTTCGCCGCCAGGCACCCGCCGCGAGACGGCGAATCCGCGCAACGGTACAGTCCCCCGGCGAAACCCTGGCTACGTGTGCCTGTTCAATCTGCCGTGCGCTCCCTAGGCTGGTCCGACCACCAGCACGGGGAAACCACGCATGCCTTTTTCTCTCGCCGCCCTCCAACAAGCCGCCGCCATCGTCCACCAGAGCCTGCCGCCGACGCCGCAGATACGCTGGCCACTGCTATGCGAGGCACTGGGTTGCGAAGTGTGGATGAAGCACGAGAACCACCTGCCGGTGGGGGCCTTCAAGCTGCGCGGCGGCCTGGTGTATTTCCACCACCTGGCGCACCAGGGTGAGCGGCCGGCCGGCGTGATCAGCGCCACCCGCGGCAACCACGGCCAGTCGGTGGCCTTCTCGGCGAGCCGCTACGGCATCCAGCCGATCATCGTCGTGCCGCACGGCAACAGCCGCGAGAAGAACGCGGCGATGCGCAGCCTCGGCGCGGAGCTGATCGAGCATGGCGAGGACTTCCAGGCCTCCCGCGAATACGCCGCCGAGTGCGCCCGGCACGAAGGCCTGCACCTGATTCCGGCGTTCCATCCCTGGCTGGTGGCCGGGGTCGCCAGCTACAGCCTGGAGTTGTTCGCCGCGCTGGCCGACCTTGACGAAGTCTACGTGCCGATCGGTATGGGTTCGGGCATCTGCGGCCTGATCGCCGCGCGCGACGCGCTGGGCCTGAAGACCCGCATCGTCGGCGTGGTGTCCGCCCATGCGCCGGCCTACGCCCTGTCGTTCGAGGCCGGCACGGCGATCAGCCACCCGGTCGACACCCGCCTGGCCGACGGCATGGCGTGCAGTACGCCGGACCCGAGCGCGCTGGAAATGATCCTGGCCGGCGCCGATCGCCTGGTGCGGGTCAGCGACAGGGAGATCGGCGCGGCCATGCGCCTGTGCTTCACCAGCACCCACAACGTCGCCGAGGGCGCCGGGGTGGCGGCGCTGGCCGCCGCCTGGCAGGAGCGCGAGCGCCTGAAGGGGCTGAAGGTAGGCCTGATCCTCAGCGGAGCGAACGTCGACCGCGAGGTATTCGCCGAGCAACTGGCCGCCGGCGACTGAGCCGGCGCCGCTAGGCCAGCCCCGCGAGGAGCAGCAGCCACCAGGCGAGCACCAGCAACTGCACGAAGAAGCCGGCGAAACGCAGCCAGACGAACAGCGCGGAGGTGCTGACCAGGTGCATCAGCGACTGGAACAGCCGGGCGCCGAGCACCAGTGGCGCCAACGGGTCGGTCAGGCTGCTCTGCCCGCTGGCGATCGCGTAGAGCAGCGCGCCGGCCAGCAACGGCAGGTTCTCCACGCAGTTGGCATGGACTCGCACCAGCCGCTGGCCGAAACCGCCAGGCGTGTTGCTGCCATCGGCGGCGAAGGCGTTCACCGCCATCCGCCCGCCGAGTACCAGCAGGCCGCGCTGGCTGACCAGCAGGAAGACCAGCAACAGGGTCCAGGCGATCAGGCCGAGCAGGCAGATCGCGCTAGGGCTGAGAAACATGGATGACGCTCCTTCTATTGTCTTGTCGTGGGAAGGATGAAGCGTCTGGATTCTAGGCCGGCTAGAGCAATTGCTCTATTCGCAGTCCGCCGTCCTTAAGTCGTGTTCTGCCGGTACGCCGCTCGGCCCCGATGTCCGCCGTCGGCGGATGCGTAACCGGACGACCCACTGCCCGCGGCTTTCCGAACGGACAAAGAAAAGCCCCGCCGAAGCGGGGCCTTCCTTGCACGCAGCACTCAGGGCTGTCTTCTCATCAGAGCGAATCGAGATAGCGCTCCACATCCAGCGCGGCCATGCAGCCGGCGCCGGCCGAGGTGATCGCCTGGCGGTAGACGTGGTCGGCCACGTCGCCGGCGGCGAACACACCCGGTACGTTGGTCGCGGTGGCGTTGCCTTCGCGCCCGCCGTTGACCACCAGGTAGCCGTCCTTCAGGGCCAGTTGCCCTTCGAACAGCGAGGTATTGGGAGTATGGCCGATGGCGACGAACATGCCATCCACGGCGATCTCCTCGCTGCCACCATCGCGGGTCTTCAGGCGCACGCCGGTGACGCCCATCGTGTCGCCAAGCACCTCATCGACCTCGGCGTTGAGCTTGAGCACTATCTTGCCTTCGGCGACCCGCGCCTGCAGCTTGTCCTGGAGAATCTTCTCGGCGCGGAAGGTTTCGCGACGATGCACCAGGGTCACCCGGCTGGCGATGTTGGCCAGGTACAGGGCCTCTTCGACAGCGGTATTGCCGCCGCCGATCACCGCCACTTCGCGGTTGCGGTAGAAGAAACCGTCGCAGGTGGCGCAGGCCGACACGCCCTTGCCCATGAACGCCTGCTCCGACGGCAACCCCAGGTAGCGCGCGCTGGCACCGGTGGCGACGATCAGTGCGTCGCAGGTGTAGGTGCCATTGTCGCCGCGTAGGGTGAACGGCTTGCCGGCCAGGTCCACGGCATGAATGTGGTCGAAGACGATCTCGGTCTCGAAGCGCTCGGCGTGCTCCTGCATCCGCTGCATCAGTGCCGGGCCGGTCAGGCCGTGGGGATCGCCCGGCCAGTTGTCGACCTCGGTGGTGGTGGTCAACTGGCCGCCGGCCTGCATGCCGGTGATCAGCAGCGGCTTGAGGTTGGCGCGCGCGGCGTAGACAGCCGCGCTGTAACCGGCGGGACCGGAACCGAGGATGATCACTCGGGCGTGGCGGAGGGTATCGGGCATCTCGTCGGACTCCTGCCGACATCAGCGTCGGCGCGAATAAAAACGGGGCCACCAAAGCACATGGGGAAGGCTTGGAAGGAGCGGTCGCCCCGGGAAAAGGTCGGCCGGGCACACTTCGCGCCCGGCATCGGGATCACAGTGCCTCGGCGTTCTCGGCCAGGTACGAGGCCACGCCCTCGGCGCTCGCCTTCATGCCTTTCTGGCCCTTGCGCCAGCCGGCCGGGCAGACCTCGCCGTGTTCCTCGGTGAACTGCAGGGCCTCGACCAGGCGCACCATCTCGTCCACCTCGCGCCCCAGCGGCAGGTTGTTCACCACTTGGTGCTGGACCACCCCGGCGCGGTCGATCAGGAACGAAGCACGCAAGGCCACTCCGTCCTCGTGCTCGATGCCGTAGGCGCGGGTGATCTCGTGCTTGACGTCGGCGACCATGGTGAACTCGACCGCACCGATGCCGCCCTTCTCCACCGGCGTGCTGCGCCAGGCGTGATGGGTGAACTGCGAGTCGATGGAGACACCGACCACCTCGACGCCCAGCTCGCGGAACTTATCCATGCGGTTGTTGTGGGCGATGATTTCCGAGGGGCAGACGAAAGTGAAGTCGAGCGGCCAGAAGAACAGTACGACGTACTTGCCGCGCAGGCTGGAAAGCTGGAAGGCATCGACGATGGAACCGTCGCCGAGGACCGCGGCGGCAGTGAAATCGGGGGCTTGCTTGTTGACCAGTACGCTCATCGCGAGGCTCCTAGAAGGTTGGGTTGCGCCCGGCGACGCCAGGCTCCCGGAAGAATATGCAGCGCAGGTTACCCAGCCACGACGATGCATTGAAATGTCGAATTTCAATTCGCACGATAGAGTCAGCCTATGCTCTCAACCTGCGGCTAGACTCATGCTGTCGCCCATTACCCGTCCTCACCGCATGCCCCTACGCACACGCCTGCTCTGGCTGTTCCTGCCGTTGCTGGCCGCCAGTCTCGGCGGTATCTGGCTCTTGTCGGAAAGCATCCTGCTGAGCCGTTTCGACCGAGAGGACCAGCAACGCCTGCAAGAGGGCGCCACCGTCCTGCACAACCGGCTGGACTTCGAGTTGAAGCGCCACCTGGACATCGTTCGCACCTACGCCTGGTGGGATGCCAGCTACGACTTCATCCAGCGCCCCAACGAGACCTTCGAACAGGAAAACCTCGACCACGAGATGCTCGACGACCTGGGATTCGACTTCGTCCTGTTCCTCGACGACCGGGGTCACCTGCAACTGAAGCAGTGGTCCCCGCCCGCGCCCGACCAGCGCGTGCTCTTCGGCGCCCCCTCGGCGAGCGACCAGGCCCTGCTCGAGGCACTGCAGCAACGCGCCATCCGCCTCGGCGCGCTGGACTTTCGCGGACGCACCGACCACAGCCTGAGCGAGCTGCTGCTGGTCGACAACCTGCCGACCCTGCTGGTCAGCGTGCCTATCAGCAACAACCAGGGTAGCGCGCCGGCGAAGGGCGCGATCCTCGCCGGCTACTTCCTCGACCGGGAACGCCTGGCCAACCTCCGCGAACAGATGCAGGCCGACCTGCAACCGATGCCCAACATCGCCACCGACTCCACCTGGAAGCCGCTGCGCAGCCGCAGCGGCAGTACCCACAACCAGGCCCTGCTCAGCCCACGGCGGTTCATCGGCGAACATGTCCAGCAGGTCTCGGTGCAGTACCTGAGTTCCAGCGGCGAGCCGCAGCTGCGCTTCGACATCACCAAGAAACGCCTGCTCTACATCCAGGGCGAGAAGGCCATCAACTTCTTCCTCGGCGCCTCCCTGCTGGTCGCGCTGGGCGCTTTCCTGGTCGGCTACCTGGCCCTGGAGCTGTGGGTCCTGCGCCGGGTCCAACGGCTCAACCGGGAGGTCGCCGAAGTCGGACGCAACGCCCACTCGATACGCCTGAGCGACTTCGGCAACGACGAGCTGGGACAACTGGCGGGCGAGATGAACCAGATGCTCGAGCGCCTGGAACACAGCGAGGCGCGCGACCGGGCGATCCTCCAGTCGATGCGCGACGGCTACTTCGAAATGGACGTCGACGGCGTGATCCTCACCGTCAACCCCGCGCTCTGCCAACTGCTCGGCCAGACGCGCGAAACGCTGATCGGCCATCCCTACTACGAACTGCTCGGCGAAGACGACCTGGCGCGTGCCCGCCAACCCTTCCAGCGCGCCATGCAGAGCGGCGCAGGCAAGACCTTCGCCATCCCCCTGCAGCGCGCCGACGGCAGCCTCGGCTACTTCGAGGCCACGGTTTCGCTGATCCACGACCTGCAGGGCGAACTACGGGGCTACCGCGGCATCGTCCGCGACGTCAGCGACCAGATCGCCTACCAGCAGCAATTGCTGGAAATGGCCTACCGCGACCCGCTGACCGGCCTGGGCAACCGCAAGGCCTTCGACGAACAGCTCGGCCAGGCGTTGCTTCGCGCCGGCTCCGGCGGAAGCGAACTGGCGCTGCTGTACCTGGACCTGGACCGCTTCAAGGAGGTCAACGACCGCTTCGGCCACGACATCGGCGATGCCCTCCTCAGGACCGTCGCCGAACGGGTACGCAGCACCCTGCGGCAGCCGGACAAGGCCTACCGCCTGGGCGGCGACGAATTCGCCGTGCTCCTCGAGGACAGCCAGGAAAACAATCCGCAGCGCCTCGCAGAACGCCTGCTGGCGGCGCTGGTCCAACCGATCGCGCTGAATGGCGAACGCATCGACTTCGTCACCCCGAGCATCGGCATCGCTCTCTACCCGCGGCATGCCGGCGATGCCGAAGGACTGGTCCGTGCCGCCGACAGCGCCATGTACGAGGCCAAGCGCCAGCGCAACCACTATTGCCTGTACCAGGCGCCAGCCTGAAATGCGCGGTCAAACAGGCTCTGTCGCGGGCTTTCGCCAGTCTGCTAAGGTTTCAGCCCGCATCCCATCGGAGAACCATTCCCTATGCCAGCCCTGAGCGGCCCGCAATACCTCGGCGAAGGCCTGAAGCTGATCATGCGTCCCGGCCTGCGCCTGTTCGTGCTGATCCCCCTGACCCTCAACCTGCTGGTGTTCGCCCTGCTGATCGGCTTCGCGATGCAGCAGTTCAGCCACTGGGTCGACCTGCTGATGCCCAGCCTGCCCGACTGGCTGAGCTTCCTGCAGTACATCGTCTGGCCGTTGTTCGTCCTGCTGGTGCTGGTGATCGTGTTCTTCACCTTCACCATGGTCGCCAACATCATCTCCGCGCCGTTCAACGGCTTCCTCTCGGAAAAGGTCGAGGTGGTGGTTCGCGGCCGCGACGACTTCCCGCCGTTCAGCTGGGCCGAACTGCTGGCGATGATCCCGCGCACCATGGGTCGCGAGATGCGCAAGCTCGCCTACTTCCTGCCGCGCGCGCTGGTGCTGCTGGTGCTGAGCTTCGTGCCCGGGGTCAACCTGATCGCCACGCCGCTGTGGATCCTCTTCGGCATCTGGATGATGGCGGTGCAGTACATCGACTATCCGGCGGACAACCACAAGCTCGGCTGGAACGAGATGCTCGCCTGGCTGCGCAGCAAGCGCTGGGCGTGCATGGGTTTCGGCGGGGTGACCTACCTGGCGCTACTGATCCCGCTGGTCAACCTGGTCATGATGCCCGCCGCCGTCGCCGGCGCCACCCTGTTCTGGGTCCGCGAGGAAGGCGAGAAGGCGCTGGTGAAATAAGCATGCGCCCGGTGTCCGCTGTCGGCATTGTCAGGCGGGCGTCAGCACCCTGACAGCCGGCGTCGGGCACACTACGAATGCCCTCGGGAGCGTCGGCGCAGGCCGCAGCCGAGACCTGCGCCAGCCCTTGCAGACCGGCTCGACGCTGCCGAACCGACTGGCCGCCGGTGCCTCCCCACGCAGGCGGCCTTTTTTTACCCGCCTGCCTTGCCGTCCATGCAGGATGGCCGGCGCTCACCCCCTTCCTGTCCGCTACGCCCCCCTCGACTCCACCACCCTGGCACTACAGTGGCAACCAGGCGAAGCAGGCTCCGGCCCGCTTTCGATGACCACCGTCCCCAGCCCGCCCAGCGGCGGAAAACAAGAAGAGGGTCGCCATGTCACGTTCCGCATTCACCGCGCTCTTGCTGTCCTGCGTCCTGCTGGCGCTCTCCATGCCTGCCAGGGCCGACGACCTGCCCTACCGCTTCGGCCTGGGCAAGGCGGACATCACCGGCGAAGCCGCCGAAGTCGGCATGATGGGTTACTCCTCCCTCGAACAGAAGACCGCCGGCATCCACATGCGCCAGTGGGCGCGTGCCTTCGTGATCGAGGAAGCGGCCAGCGGACGTCGCCTGGTCTACGTCAACACCGACCTGGGGATGATCTTCCAGGCCGTGCACCTGAATGTCCTGGCCCGGCTCAAGGCGAAGTACCCCGGTGTCTACGACGAGAACAACGTGATGCTCGCCGCCACCCACACCCACTCCGGTCCGGGCGGCTTCTCCCACTACGCGATGTACAACCTGTCGGTGCTCGGCTTCCAGGAAAAGACCTTCAACGCCATCGTCGACGGCATCGTCCGCTCCATCGAGCGGGCCCAGGCCAGGTTGCAGCCCGGCCGCCTGTTCTACGGCAGCGGCGAGTTGCGCAACGCCAGCCGCAACCGCTCGCTGCTGTCGCACCTGAAGAATCCGGACATCGCCGGCTACGAGGATGGCATCGACCCGCAGATGAGCGTGCTCAGCTTCGTCGACGCCAACGGCGAGCTGGCCGGCGCGATCAGTTGGTTCCCGGTGCACAGCACCTCGATGACCAACGCCAATCACCTGATCTCCCCGGACAACAAGGGCTACGCCTCCTATCACTGGGAGCACGACGTCAGCCGCAAGAGCGGTTTCGTCGCCGCCTTCGCCCAGACCAATGCCGGCAACCTGTCGCCCAACCTGAACCTGAAGCCCGGCTCCGGTCCCTTCGACAACGAGTTCGACAACACCCGCGAGATCGGTCTGCGCCAATTCGCCAAGGCCTACGAGATCGCCGGCCAGGCCCAGGAGGAAGTGCTCGGCGAACTGGATTCGCGCTTCCGTTTCGTCGACTTCACCCGCCTGCCGATCCGCCCGGAGTTCACCGACGGCCAGCCGCGCCAGTTGTGCACCGCGGCCATCGGCACCAGCCTGGCCGCCGGTAGCACCGAAGACGGTCCAGGCCCGCTGGGGCTGGAGGAAGGCAACAATCCGTTCCTCTCGGCCCTGGGCGGGTTGCTCACCGGCGTGCCGCCGCAGGAACTGGTGCAATGCCAGGCGGAAAAGACCATCCTCGCCGACACCGGCAACAAGAAACCCTACCCCTGGACGCCGACGGTGCTGCCGATCCAGATGTTCCGCATCGGCCAGTTGGAACTGCTCGGCGCCCCCGCCGAGTTCACCGTGATGGCCGGGGTGCGGATCCGCCGCGCGGTGCAGGCGGCCAGCGAAGCGGCCGGTATCCGCCATGTGGTCTTCAATGGCTACGCGAATGCCTATGCCAGCTACGTCACCACCCGCGAGGAATACGCCGCCCAGGAATACGAAGGCGGCTCGACCCTCTACGGCCCCTGGACCCAGGCCGCCTACCAGCAGTTGTTCGTCGACATGGCGGTGGCGCTGCGCGAACGCCTGCCGGTGGAAACCTCGGCGATAGCGCCGGACCTGTCCTGCTGCCAGATGAACTTCCAGACCGGAGTAGTGGCCGACGATCCCTATATCGGCAAGTCCTTCGGCGACGTGTTGCAACAACCCAGGGAAAGTTATCGCATCGGCGACAAGGTGACCGTCGCTTTCGTGACCGGACATCCGAAGAATGACTTGCGCACCGAGAAGACTTTCCTGGAAGTGGTGAATATCGGCAAGGATGGCAAACAGACGCCCGTGACCGTTGCCACCGATAATGACTGGGATACTCAATACCGCTGGGAGAGAGTGGGTATATCTGCCTCGAAAGCGACTATCAACTGGTCCATTCCACCAGGGACCGAGCCCGGCCATTACTACATCAGGCACTACGGCAACGCGAAGAACTTCTGGACCCAGAAGATCAGCGAAATCGGCGGATCGACCCGCTCCTTCGAGGTGCTCGGCACCACTCCCTAGCGGGCTCCAGCCAAGGTTGCGAGATTCGCCAGCCAACTTTATGACGCATGAAAGTCGTCAAATAAAATGTGATTTAAACACATGAACAAGTGACCTTTCATTCAACCGACAAGGGCATGGAACTCCATTTCCATGCCCTTTGTTTTTATCCCGAAAAACTTCTCAAGTTGTCGCTCAAGGTCATATCGAAGTCGCTTTCGGGATCAACCGATAAATTATCGCCATGAAACCATCGGCTCGCTGTATTCCCTGCCGGAAAAACAGCGAAGACGATTAATCATCTCGAAACAAGAAGTACGCAGATTGATGGAAATCAAAAAACCACCCGGGAAATAAAACGATGACCGAAAACTGGAAATTCCGCCGTCGAACCTTTCTCAAGCACGGCGCCCAGGCCGCTACCCTGGCCGGCCTTTCCGGGCTGTTCCCGGAGACGCTCCGGCGCGCCCTGGCCGTCGAGCCGGACATCCGCACCGGAACCATCCAGGACGTCCAGCACGTGGTCATCCTGATGCAGGAGAACCGCAGCTTCGATCACTACTTCGGCCACCTCAACGGCGTCCGCGGCTTCAACGACCCTCGCGCGCTCAAGCGCCAGGACGGCAAGCCGGTCTGGTACCAGAACTACAAGTACGAGTTCTCCCCCTATCACTGGGATACCAAGGTCACCAGCGCCCAGTGGGTGAGTTCGCAGAACCATGAATGGTCGGCCTTCCACGCGATCTGGAACCAGGGCCGCAACGACAAGTGGATGGCGGTGCAGTACCCCGAAGCCATGGGCTACTTCAAGCGCGGCGACATTCCCTACTACTACGCCCTGGCCGACGCCTTCACCCTGTGCGAGGCCTACCACCAGTCGATGATGGGCCCGACCAATCCGAACCGCCTCTACCACATGAGCGGACGCGCCGCCCCCAGCGGCGACGGCAAGGACGTACACATCGGCAACGACATGGGCGACGGCACCATCGGCGCCAGCGGCACGGTGGACTGGACCACCTATCCCGAGCGGCTAAGCGCCGCTGGCGTGGACTGGCGGGTCTACCAGGAAGGCGGCTACCGCTCCTCGTCACTCTGGTACCTGTACGTCGACGCCTACTGGAAATACCGGCTCCAGGAGCAGAACAACTACGACTGCAACGCCCTCGCCTGGTTCAGGAACTTCAAGAACGCTCCGCGCGATTCGGACCTCTGGCAGCGCGCCATGCTCGCCCGCGGCGTCGACCAGTTGCGCAAGGATGTGCAGGAGAAAACGCTGCCGCAGGTGTCGTGGATCGTCGCGCCCTACTGCTACTGCGAGCATCCCTGGTGGGGCCCCTCGTTCGGCGAGTACTACGTGACCCGGGTGCTCGAGGCGCTGACCAGCAACCCCGAGGTCTGGGCCAGGACCGTGTTCATCCTCAACTACGACGAGGGCGACGGCTTCTATGACCACGCCAGCGCCCCGGTGCCGCCGTGGAAGGATGGCGTCGGCCTTTCCACGGTCAGCACCGCCGGCGAGATCGAGGTATCCAGCGGGCTGCCCATCGGGCTCGGCCACCGCGTCCCGCTGATCGCCATCTCGCCCTGGTCGAAGGGCGGCAAGGTCAGCGCCGAAGTGTTCGACCATACCTCGGTGCTGCGCTTCCTCGAACGCCGCTTCGGCGTCGTCGAGGAAAACATCTCGCCCTGGCGGCGTGCCGTCTGCGGCGACCTGACTTCGCTGTTCGACTTCCAGGGCGCAGGCGATACCCAGGTCGCCCCCGACCTGACCAACGTCCCGCAGAGCGACGCGCGCAAGGAGGACGCCTACTGGCAGCAGTTCTACCGGCCCAGTCCCAAGTACTGGTCCTACGAGCCGAAGAGCCTGCCCGGCCAGGAAAAGGGCCAGCGCCCTACCCTCGCGGTGCCCTACCAGTTGCACGCCACGCTGGCCCTCGACATCGCCGCCGGCAAGCTGCGCCTGACCCTGGGCAACGACGGCATGAGCCTGCCGGGCAATCCGCAGGGACACTCCGCTGCGGTATTCCAGGTGCAGCCGCGGGAAGTCGGCAATCCGCGCTTCTATACCGTGACCAGCTATCCGGTGGTCCAGGAAAGCGGAGAGGAACTGGGCCGGACCCTCAACGACGAACTCGACGACCTGCTCGACGCCAACGGCCGCTACGCCTTCGAGGTGCACGGCCCCAACGGCTTCTTCCGCGAGTTCCACGGCAACCTGCATCTCGCCGCGCAGATGGCGCGGCCCGAGGTATCGGTCACCTATCAACGCAACGGCAACCTGCAGTTGAACATCCGCAATCTCGGCCGCCTGCCGTGCAGCGTGACGGTGACGCCGAACCCGGCCTATACCCGGGAGGGCAGCCGTCGCTATGAACTCGAACCGAACCAGGCGATCAGTGAAGTGTGGCTGTTACGCAGCAGCCAGGACTGGTACGACCTCAGCGTGACCGCCAGCAATACGGAAGCCAACTATTTCCGCCGCCTGGCCGGACACGTCGAGACCGGCAAGCCGAGCAGGAGCGATCCATTGCTCGACATCGCAGCGACCTGAAGCGAGGAGTCCATCGCATGAGACCTACCCTGACCTGGACCTTGCTGGCCCTGCTGCTCTGCGGCACGGCCATCGGCGCCGTCCTGTTGCTTTACCCATCGGAGCCGGCGCCCGTCGCGCCCTTCGCGTCTCCCCCGCAGGCCACACCGGCGGCAAAACCTTCCATTCCTTCCCGAGCCCCCGAGATGAATACAGCCACCGCTCCCGACAACCTGGAACAGCAACTCGGCGAGTTCGGCCGCAACGCCGGGCAGATGTCCGAGATCGAACGCAAGCAGGCCGCCGAAGGCCTGATCGAACAGCTCAAGCGCGAGGTGGCGGTCGGCGCCGATCCGCGCCAGACCTTCGAGGAGATCCAGCGTCTGACGCCCTATGTGGAAGCCGATGCCAGGCGCCGCGAGGCGCTCGACTTCGAGATCTGGATGGCGCTCAAGGACAACGCCTCCGTCCAGCAGCAAGCGCCGACGCCTGGCGAGGAAGAGCAACTGCGCGAATACGCGCAAGAGTCGGACAAGGTGATCGCCGAGGTGCTCGCCAGCGTCGACGGCGAGGAGCAGCGTCACGCCGCCATCGACGAACGCCTCAAGGCCCTGCGCAAGCAGATCTTCGGCGAGGAGAACCCACGCCTGCTGCAACGCTGAAATCCACGGCGCCCCGACCGGGGCGCCGTCACGCAAGCGTCACCAAAACTTCACATCCGCTACACGGCGTCGGTCGACACTGACGTCATGAGCAGACCTCTAAGCATCGCCCTGATCAGCGAAACCTACCCACCGGAAGTCAACGGCGTCGCCAATACCCTGGGGCGCCTGCATGCCGGTCTCCAGCAGCTTGGCCATCGGGTCCAGGTGGTGCGCCCGCGCCAGCCCGGCGACGACGGCCGGCGCAGCGACGCCGAGCTGGTGCTGACCCGCGGCTGGCCGTTGCCCGGCTACCCCGGCCTGCAATGGGGCATGTCGAGCCTGCACAAGCTGCTGCGCTGCTGGAAGCGCCAGCGCCCGGACGTGCTCTACATCGCCACCGAAGGCCCGCTCGGCTTCTCTGCCCTGCGCGCCGCGCGGCGCCTGGGCATCCCGGCAGTCAGCGGCTTCCACACAAACTTCCAGCAGTACAGCGAGCACTACGGCTTCGGTCCGCTGACCCGGCTGGTCACCGGCTACCTGCGCTGGTTCCACAACCGCACGCAGATGACCCTGGTGCCCAGCGGCAGCCAGCGCATGGAATTGCAGCGGCGCGGTTTCGAACGTCTCAACCTGCTCTCCCGCGGGGTCGACAGCCAACTCTTCCATCCCTCCCGGCGCGATCCCGAACTACGCCGGCGCTGGGGCCTGGGCGAACAGGACATCGCCGTGCTGCACGTCGGCCGGCTGGCGGCAGAGAAGAACCTCGGCCTGCTCGGCGGCACCTTCCGCGCGCTCTGCGCCGCCCATCCGCAGCTGAAGCTGCGCCTGGTACTGGTGGGCGACGGGCCGGAGCGCAGGCACCTCGAACGGGACCTGCCCGAAGCGCTGTTCTGCGGCGTCCAGCGCGGCGAAACCCTGGCCGCCCACTACGCCTCGGGCGACCTGTTCCTCTTCCCAAGCCTGTCGGAGACCTTCGGCAACGTGGTCCTCGAAGCCCAGGCCGCCGGCCTCGCGGTGGTCGCCTTCGACCAGGCCGCCGCCGGCCAGCACATCCGCCATGGGCACAACGGCGTGCTCGCCGCGCCGGGCGACAAGAGCGGCTTCGTCGAAGTCGCCAGTTGGCTGCTGGACGACCAGGAACGCCTGCGCCGGGTCCGTCTCAACGCCCGCCAACACGCCAGCCGGCAAGGTTGGGACAGTATCGTCGAGCACTTCCAGAACTACCTGGAAGACGCCTGCGCCAGTCCGCTGGTCCAGCCCGCTCGGTCGAAGCCCGAGCGGCCGCCGGCAGAGGATGGCGGGGCCTTGCCACGCAGCCGCGAGTAGCTCTCAGGCAAAGGCTTTCGGCGTGGCGATGAAGCCCAGGCTCATGGCCCCGGCGCCCAGATTGATGCCGCCGGTAGGGCTGAGCATGCCCAGGTGCAAGTGGATGTCGCGCTCGCGGCAGGCGTTCTCCAACGCGGCGAAGCCCGGCAGGTCGCGCAGCGCGGTCGGATCGCCGGCATAGCTGAGACCCAGTTGCGGTGCCAGCAGCTCACCCGCCTGTACCCGCGCCAGGGCATAGCCGAACAGCTTCTCCGCCGACTTCTCGAAGCTCGGCGAGAGCGCCACCGGTTTGTCCTCGCCATCGGCCAGGCTGAACACCGGCTTGACGTCGAGCAGCGAGCCCAACCCCAGCGCTGCGCCCTTGACCCGGTCGACGAAACCGCTGCGATCACCCTTCTGGAAGCCGCGCCGGCGCAAGTGGCCCAGGTCATCGGCGACCAGGTAGGTGCAGGTCTGCTGGCTGAGCTGTTCGAGGCGCGTACGCAGCGCGTTGGGGTGGCTGCCCTGCGCCAGCAGGCGCGTGCCCTCGGCCGCCAGGCAGGCGATGCCGGCGAACACCGAGTGGCTGTCGAGTACGCGCAGGGTGAAGGGACCGGCGATGCCGGCCGCGTGGCGGCGCTCGTGGTAGTGCTGGAGCAGGCCGAAGGAAGCCTGGGTGGCGTGCTCGAAGATCGGACTGCGCAGGCTGTCGACGGTGAGGCAGACCACGTAGTCGAAGTCGGTCACCAGTTCGTCGAGGAACCATTGTTGCAACTCGGCGGCGGAGAGCGGCTGGCTGCCGTCCTTGCTACCGACCTTGGGCAGGTGGTCGCGGTAGAAGCTCAGGGTGGTGTCGGGGTCGCGTCGATCGATGAGCCGCTGCTCGCCCAGGCGGATCCCGATCGGCATCACGCGGATGCCGTGGGCGGCGAGGAATTCGGGCGGCAGGTCGCAGGTCGCGTCGACCACCAGGCCGATACGCATGGATTCGCTCCTCTGGCCGTTTCTCGGCCTATTGTTGTGTTGGCGGTCATACAATGCCCGTTTCGGACTTTGAAGTCAGCCGGCCGCACGGCGGGTTTTCGGAAAAAATCACGGCCATGAAAAATCCCACCCCGAGGGGTGGGATCTGCTTGCCGGCGCGGCGCCGGGCCGGTGCGTCGCGGACGCGCCTTCAGACCAGGCTGGCCAGGGCCTCGCGGCTGAACGGCTTGATGTCGCCGATACGCCCCTCGCGGACCTTCACCGCCCACTCCGGATCCACCAGCAGCGCGCGGCCCACCGCGACCAGGTCGAACTCGCCCTTGTCCAGGCGCTCCACCAGGCCGTCGATGCTCGCCGGCTGCGCCACCTCGTCGGTTTTGCCGAAGAATTGCAGGAACTCGCTGCCGTCCAGGCCGACGTTACCCACGGTAATGGTCGGCTTGCCGGTCAGCTCGCGGGTCCAGCCGGCCAGGTTGAGTTCCGAGCCTTCGAACTCGGGAATCCAGAAGCGGCGGGTCGAGCAGTGGAAGATATCGACGCCGGCCTCCACCAGCGGCGCGAGGAACTCGCGCAGGCCCTCCGGGGTTTCCACCAGGCGCGCGGAATAGTCCTGCTGCTTCCATTGGGAGAAGCGGAAGATGATCGGGAAATCCGCGCCGACCGCCGCGCGCACCGCCCGCACCAGCTCGACGGCGAAGCGCGAGCGATTGGCCAGGCTGCCGCCGTACTCGTCGTCCCGCTGGTTGCTGCCTTCCCAGAAGAACTGGTCGATCAGGTAGCCGTGGGCGCCGTGGATCTCCACCCCGTCCATGCCGATCGCCTGGGCGTCGCGGGCGGCCTGGGCGAAGGCGGCGATGACGTCCTGGATGTCGGCCTTGCTCATGCCGTGGACCAGCACCTTGCCGTCCTTGGCCTTCTCCATCGGGCCGTAGCCGGGCACGCTGGCGTCCGGCTCCACGCCCAGGCGCCGAACGCTGCCGACGTGCCAGAGCTGCGGAACGATGCGCCCGCCCTCGGCATGCACCGCGTCGACCACCTGCTTCCAGCCGGCCAGGGCGTCCTCGCCATAGAAGCGCGGCACGTTCGGATAGCCGTTGGCGGCCTTGTGGCCGACCGTTGTGCCTTCGCTGACGATCAGGCCGACGCCGGCGGCGGCGCGCCGGCGGTAGTACTCGACGACCTTGGCGTTGGGTACGCCGCCGGGGGAAAAGTTGCGGGTCATCGGCGCCATCACCACACGGGTGGGCAGCTCCAGGGCGCCGAGACGGAACGGTTGGAACAGGGCTTCTACGGGGGCACTCATGGACGGACTCCTGAGGGGGAATGGGAGGTTCGGGCAGGTATCAGGCGCGGAGCAGCAGCTCCAGGCGCGACATGAAAGCATTCAACGGAGCGAGGCCGGCGCCGACCTTGAAGCGCGCCAGGGCGCCCTGCCAGGCGAAGCCGATGAAGCCGGCCAGGCTCGCGCAGTCCTCGTCGGCGGCCAGTTCGCCGGCCTCGCGCGCCTGCTCCAGGCAGTCCTGGAGGATTTGCGCGGAAGCCTGCAGGATCGACTCGACCTTGGCCGCGATCGGCGGCGACAGCTCGGCCATCTCGAAGCTCAGGCTGCCGATGAAGCAGTGGTATTCGGGCTTTTCCTGGCGGGCGAAGTGCTCCAGTAGCTCGCCGTAGTAGCGCAGCACCCGCTCGCGCGGGCTGAAGCGGCTGTCGCCGAGGGCCTGGGCGTAGCGCGCCAGGCGCGGCGCGTAGACGTGCTCCAGGGCCTGCTGGGCGAAGGCTTCCTTGCTGTCGAAGTAGTGATAGAAGGAGCCCTTGGGGATGCGCGCGGCCTGGACGATCTCCAGCACCCCGGTGCCGTGGTAGCCACGCCGGGTCATGACCTCGGAGCCCTTGGCCAGGATCAGTTCGCGCTTGTCGAGTCGGTTGCTAGTCATGGAACGAGAGAATATGACCGGTCGTCTCGTCCGCCCAGCATTATCAACGGCGGTGATCAGGCGTTACAGGCAGGGACTTATCGCGTTGCGTCATGAACCGGCGCAAGACAGGAAAGGAAGCGGCGGGACGCGAACGCGTCCCGCGGGGGAGATCAACCCAGGGCCTTCTCGATGGCTTGCACCAGGGCCGGGTCGTCCGGCGCCGTGCGCGGGCTGAAACGCGCCAGCACGCGACCGTCGGGACCGAGGAGGAATTTCTCGAAGTTCCAGGTGATGTCGCCGGGAAACTCCGCGCCCTCGCCCGCCAGCAGGCGATAGAGCGGATGCCGCGCGCTGCCGTTGACCTCGACCTTGGCGCTCATCGGGAAGCTGACGCCATAGTTCAGGCTACAGAAGGACTGGATATCCGCCTCGCTGCCCGGCTCCTGGCCGGCGAACTGGTTGCAGGGCACGCCGAGCACCGCGAAACCGCGCTCGCGGTAGGTCTGGTAGAGATTCTCCAGGCCGGCGTACTGGGGTGTCAGGCCGCATTTGGAGGCGACATTGACCACCAGCAGCACCTTGCCCTTGAACGGGGAAAGCGGCAGGTCCTGTCCATCCAACCCCTGCAGGGTGAGATCGTGAAAGGCACTCATGACGTACTCCTTGCGCATTCAGCGACACAACGTGCCAAGCCCCGCACCGGGCAAGAACCCTGGCTGCGGCGCATCCCCAGGGACGGGGTAAAGAGCCCAGGCATGGCGCATGACGCGAAAGGCGCCCAAAGGCGCCTTTCGCTATACCAGCTTAGCAGTTCCGCCGGCGGACGGCCCAGGCCATCAATCGGCGAATGAACGCCGATCAGTGGTGGTGACCGCCTTCGCCATGGATGTGACCATGGGCGATTTCCTCGGCGTTGGCCTCGCGCACGTCGACTACCTTGACCTTGAAGTTCAGGCGCTGGCCGGCCAGCGGATGGTTGCCGTCGACGGTCACGTCGTCGCCGTCGATGTCGCGGATGGTGACGATCTGCATGCCGCCGTCCGGAGCCGAGGCGTGGAACTGCATGCCGACTTCCAGTTCGTCGACGCCTTCGAACATCTCGCGGGTCAGGGTCGCGACCAGTTCGGCGCTGTATTCGCCATAGGCGTCTTCCGGCTCGATGGCGACGCTCAGTTCGTCACCGACGTTCTTGCCTTCCAGGGCCTTCTCCAGGCCGACGATGATGTTGCCGGCACCGTGCAGGTAGACCAGCGGCGCGCCACCAGCGGAACTGTCGATGACATCCCCGGCGTCGTTGGTCAGGGTATAGTCGATGGAAACCGCCTTGTTGGCCGCGATCTGCATGGTTCGAAACCTTTTCGATAAAGAAGATGAATGCGTAAGTGTACGCATCAATAGCCCCGAAAGCGACCGCGCCCCTGATGAACGGGGCGCGCGAGCGCCGTCGCGGGTGATTGATTTTCATCAGGACGAGGAAGGCCATTGGGTGGCAGTCTTGTCCTGTGGCCATACTCAACACCTGCGCCACCAACCGCCCTGGCAATCGCGCGCCTGGGTCCTTGACGAAAACGAGCGGCACAGACAGCTCGGCCGCGAATTTCGCTGCGGCTGGTGTGCCCGGGAAGAAGAAGAGCAGACCAAGGAGCAGTGATGCCCTCACGCAACATACTGGTGATCAACTGCGGCAGTTCGTCGATCAAGTTCGCCCTGGTCAACGAGGCCCACTCCCTGTTTCCCCTGCACGGCCTCGCCGAGCGCCTGGGCAGCCGCGATGCGGTGCTGCGCTGGAAGCGCGGCGGCGACAGCGACAGCCTGATGATTCCCAACGCCGACCACCGCGCCGCCCTCGCCCAGTTGCTGCCGATGGTGCAGAACGCCGCGGGCGGCAAGCTCCACGGCATCGGCCACCGGGTGGTGCATGGCGGCGAGCTGTTCACCCATGCCACGCGCATCGACGACCGGGTGGTCGAGGCGATCCGGGCCACCGCGCCGCTGGCGCCGCTGCACAACCCGGCCAACCTGCAAGGCATCGAGGCAGCGATGACGCTGTTTCCAAAGCTGCCCCACGTCGCCGTGTTCGACACCGCCTTCCACCAGAGCCTGCCGGAGCACGCCTACCGCTACGCCCTGCCGGAAGCCCTCTACCGCGAGCATGGCGTACGCCGCTACGGCTTCCACGGCACCAGCCACCGCTACGTCAGCCACCGCGCCGCGGAAATGGCCGGGTTGGCGGTCGGCGACAGCAGTTGGCTCAGCGCCCACCTTGGCAATGGCAGCTCGACCTGCGCC
The DNA here is from genome assembly GCF_001810205.1 of Pseudomonas sp. HMSC076A11. Lineage (NCBI taxonomy): Bacteria > Pseudomonadati > Pseudomonadota > Gammaproteobacteria > Pseudomonadales > Pseudomonadaceae > Pseudomonas > Pseudomonas sp. HMSC076A11. The sequence goes on from NZ_KV800287.1 coordinate 331,912, forward strand.
ATCGTCAACGGCCAGAGCCTCGACACCAGCATGGGCCTGACCCCGCTGGAAGGCCTGGTAATGGGCACCCGCAGCGGCGACGTCGACCCCAACCTGCACAGCCACCTGGCGCGGACCCTGGGCTGGAGCCTGGAGCGCATCGACTCGATGCTGAACAACGAAAGCGGCCTGCTCGGCCTCTCCGACCTGTCCAACGACATGCGCACCCTGGAGCAGGAGCGCGAGCAGGGCCACCCCGGCGCGGCCCTGGCGATCGAGGTGTTCTGCTACCGCCTGGCCAAGTCCCTGGCGGCGATGAGCTGCGCCCTGCCGCAACTGGACGGGGTGATCTTCACCGGTGGCATCGGCGAGAACTCGCCGCTGGTGCGCGCCAAGACCGCCGCCCACCTGCGGCTGTTCGACCTGCGCCTCGACCAGGAGGCCAACGCCCGCTGCGTGCGCGGCGTCGCCGGGCCGATCCAGGCCGCGGGGCATCCGCGGGTACTGGTGATCCCGACCAACGAAGAGCGGCAGATCGCCCTCGACACGCTGGCCCTGCTCGACTGAACTGGATCGACGCCCCCGCCCAACCAGGCGGCGTGGCCAAACGCACGGCTTAAGGAGCCCAGATGCATACCTTCTTCATCGCCCCGACCGGTTTCGGCGTCGGCCTCACCTCGATCAGCCTCGGCCTGCTTCGCGCCCTGGAACGCGCCGGGCTGAAGGTTGGCTTCTTCAAACCCATCGCCCAGCTGCATCCCGGCGACCTCGGCCCGGAGCGCTCCAGCGAACTGGTGGCGCGCACCCACGGCCTGGATACGCCGAAGCCGCTGCCGCTGGCCCAGGTCGAGCGGATGCTCGGCGACGGCCAACTGGACGAACTGCTCGAAGAGATCATCAGCCTCTACCAGCGCGCCGCCGCCGACAAGGACGTGGTGATCGTCGAAGGCATGGTACCGACCCGTCACGCCAGCTACGCCGCGCGGGTCAACTTCCACCTGGCGAAGAGTCTCGACGCCGAGGTGATCCTGGTCTCCGCGCCGGAAAACGAGACGCTCACCGAACTGACCGACCGTATCGAGATCCAGGCCCAGCTGTTCGGCGGCCCGCGCGACCCGAAGGTGCTCGGGGTGATCCTCAACAAGGTCCGCGGCGAGGCCGACGCGGCCAACGCCGAGGACGGCGTGGCGGACTTCGCCCGGCGCCTCACCGAACACTCGCCGCTGCTGCGCGACGACTTCCGCCTGATCGGCTGCATTCCCTGGCAGGACGAACTCAACGCCGCGCGCACCCGCGACATCGCCGACCTGCTCAGCGCACGGGTGATCAACGCCGGCGACTACGAGCAGCGCCGGGTGCAGAAGATCGTGCTATGCGCCCGCGCCGTGCCCAACACCGTGCAACTGCTCAAGCCCGGCGTGCTGGTGGTGACCCCCGGCGACCGCGACGACATCATCCTCGCCGCCAGCCTGGCCGCGATGAACGGCGTACCCTTGGCCGGCCTGCTGCTGTGCAGCGACTTCCCGCCCGACCCGCGGATCATGGAACTCTGCCGCGGCGCCTTGCAGGGCGGCCTGCCAGTGCTGTCGGTGGCCACCGGCTCCTACGACACCGCGACCAACCTGAACCGGATGAACAAGGAAATCCCGGTGGACGACCGCGAGCGCGCCGAGCGGGTCACCGAGTTCGTCGCCGGGCACATCGATTTCGAATGGCTCAAGCAGCGCTGCGGCACGCCGCGCGAGCTGCGCCTGTCACCGCCGGCGTTCCGCTACCAGGTGGTGCAACGCGCGCAGAAGGCCGGCAAGCGCATCGTCCTGCCCGAGGGCAGCGAGCCGCGCACCGTACAGGCGGCGGCGATCTGCCAGGCGCGCGGCATCGCCCGCTGCGTGCTGCTGGCCAAGCCGGAGGAGGTCCAGGCAGTGGCCCAGGCCCAGGGCATCGTGCTACCGGAAGGCCTGGAGATCATCGACCCTGACCTGGTGCGGCAGCGCTACGTCGAACCGATGGTCGAGCTGCGCAAGGGCAAGGGGCTGAACGCGCCGATGGCGGAGCAGCAACTGGAGGACAGCGTGGTCCTGGCGACCATGATGCTTGCCCTGGACGAGGTCGACGGCCTGGTCTCCGGCGCCATCCACACCACCGCCAGCACCATCCGCCCGGCGCTGCAACTGATCAAGACCGCGCCCGGCTACAACCTGGTGTCGTCAGTGTTTTTCATGTTGTTACCGGACCAGGTGCTGGTCTACGGCGATTGCGCGGTGAATCCCGATCCTTCGGCCAGTGACCTGGCCGAGATCGCCGTGCAGAGTGCCGCGTCGGCGCAGGCTTTCGGCATCCCGGCACGGGTCGCGATGATCAGCTACTCCACCGGCGACTCCGGTTCCGGGGTGGATGTCGACAAGGTTCGCGAGGCCACCCGCCTGGCGCGCGAGCAGCGCCCCGACCTGTTGATCGACGGACCCTTGCAGTATGATGCCGCCGCCATCGCCAGCGTCGGCCGCCAGAAGGCGCCGAACAGCCCGGTGGCCGGGCAGGCCACGGTGTTCATCTTCCCCGACCTGAACACCGGCAACACCACCTACAAGGCGGTGCAGCGCAGCGCCGATTGCGTCAGCGTCGGGCCGATGCTGCAAGGCCTGCGCAAACCGGTGAACGACCTGTCGCGCGGCGCGCTGGTGGAAGACATCGTCTACACCATCGCCCTCACCGCCATCCAGGCGGACGCCCAGGCCCCGGCCTGAAGGAACGCCGCCCAGTGGGCGGCACTGGCTTCGGCCAGGCACGAGGATGTGCCATGTGAACGGCGGGACCACGCCCCGCTCCACGCGCCCGGCCCTGGCCGGGCGCCTACGTACAAGGACTCCTTGATGCTGTCGTTTCTCCCCCATTTCCTGCGCGGCTCCCTGGCCGGCCTGCTGCTGGTGTCCAGCACCCTGTGCTGGGCCTGCCTGCTGTTCGGCATGACCCTGGTCAAGCTGCTCCTGCCGTTCGCCGCCGCCCAGCGCCTGTGCAGCAAGATCATGAGCCTGATCGCCGAAGGCTGGATCGCCTGCAACAAGGGCTGGATGAACCTGGTCCAGCGCACCCGCTGGAACGTCCAGGGCCTGGAGGGCCTGGAGTACCAACACTCCTACCTGGTCACCAGCAACCACCAGAGCTGGGTCGACATCCTCGTCCTGCAATACCAGTTGAACCGACGCATCCCGCTGCTGCGCTTCTTCCTCAAGCAGGAACTGATCTGGGTCCCGATCATCGGCCTGTGCTGGTGGGCCCTCGATTTCCCCTTCATGAAGCGCTACAGCAAGGCCTACCTGGCCAGGCACCCGGAGAAGAAAGGCCAGGACCTGGCGACCACGCGCAAGGCCTGCGCCAAGTTCAGCCGCATCCCGGTAGCGGTGTTCAACTTCCTCGAAGGCACCCGTTTCACCCGCGCCAAGCACGACGAGCAGCAGTCGCCGTTCCGCCACCTGCTCAAGCCCAAGGCCGGCGGTATCGCCTTCGTCCTCGACGCCATGGGCGAGCAATTGAAGACCCTGGTCAACGTGACCATCCACTACCCGGACGGCAGCCCGACCTTCTGGTGCCTGCTTTCCGGACGCCTGAAGGACGTCGTGGTGCGCTTCGAGGAACTGGAGATTCCGCGCCAGTTCGTCGGCAAGAGCTACGACCAGGACGCCGGCTACCGCGCGGAATTCCAGCAATGGGTCAACCAGCTGTGGGAGCGCAAGGACCAGTTGCTCGACAGCCTGCACCGCGAGTTTCCCGGTAACGCCAAGGCGTAGGACGAAGAGCGCCGACCAGCGCCCATGAAAAAGCCCGCCGAATGGCGGGCTTTTTCGTCCAGGCCGCGATCAGTACTGCGGCTGGGTCTGCGCCGGGCCCTGGGCGCCCGGAACCGGTCGCAGGTTGACCTCGACGCGCCGGTTCTGCGCGCGACCGTCGGCAGTGGAGTTGCTCGCGATCGGCTGGTCCGGGCCCATGCCGCGGGTGCTCAGGCGGGTGCCGTCGACGCCCTGGGCGGTCAGGTAGCCGGCCACGCTCTGCGCACGACGCTGGGACAGGTCCATGTTGTGCTGGCGGCTGCCGGTGCTGTCGGTGTAGCCGACGATCTCGATGGTGTTCTGGTTGTACTGCTTGAACGAGTTCGCCAGGTTGTTCAGCGGCGCGTAGAAGCTCGGGGCGATGTTCGCCGAATCGGTGGCGAAGGTGATGTTGCCCGGCATGATCAGCTTGATGTCGTCACCTTGGCGCTGCACTTCCACGCCGGTGCCTTCCATCTGCCGACGCAGCTCGGCTTCCTGCTTGTCGGCGTAGTAGCCATAACCCGCGGCGGCCGCGCCGGCAACGGCAGCGCCGATCAGCGCGCCCTTGCCACGGTTGTTGTGGTCGATCGCAGCGCCGGCGACGGCGCCGGCCAGCGCACCCAGTCCGCCGTACTTGGCCGTCTTGCTCATGCCACCCTGGCTTTGGCTTTGCGTGTCGTAGGGGTTGTTGTTGGCACAACCGGCGAGCAGCGCCAGTGCGGTGACGGCTGCGGCCAGAGGCAGGCAACGGGAGGTGAACATGGGAAAACTACTCCTCGAGGTACTGAAACGCCCCTGCGTGAGGGGCGGCCGATATCTTAGAGCATAGCCAAGTGGCAAAATTCCCGATGCTCGGAAAAATCCTTTTCAGCCCCTGACGAAGGGGTTCTCGCGCATCTCTTCGCCCAGCGTGGTATCCGGGCCATGGCCGGCGACCACCGTGGCGTCCTCGTCGAGGCTGTACAGGCGCTGCCGGATCGAACGCTGGATCGCCGCCGAGTCGCCGCCCCACAGGTCGGTGCGGCCGATGCCACGGCGGAACAGGGTGTCGCCGGCGATCAGCAGCTTCGCCCGGGGGAACCAGAAACTCATCGAGCCCGGCGTATGCCCCGGCGTGTGCAGTGCCACTCCGCAACCGCAGGCCAGTTCCTCGTCGTCGGCCAGCCAGCGGTCCGGGGCCGGCACCGGCGTGTAGGGCACGCCGAACAGTTGGCACTGCATCTCCAGGTTGTCCCAGAGGAACTGGTCGTCCTTGTGCAGGTGCAGGCTGGCGCCGGTGCGCTTCTTCATCTCGCCGGAGGCGAGGAAGTGATCCAGGTGCGCGTGGGTATGGATGATGCTGACCACCTGCAGGCCGAGGCGGTCGAGGCGCTGCAGGATCAGTTCGTGGTCGCCGCCCGGATCGACGACGATGGCCTTCCTGGTCAGCGGATCGCCAATGATGGTGCAGTTGCACTGCAAAGGCCCGACGGGAAAGGTTTCGCGGATCAGCGCGGGGGATGTCGACATGCAAGACTCCGATCACGGTCGGCGCGGCAAGCGCGCCATGGATTTCTATGAAACGCCAAGCATGGCACATCCATCCGCTGCCGAGGATCGCCGGCGTCGGCTCAGGGCGCTTCGCGGTAGTCGCTGGGCAGCTTGCCGGTCCACTTGCGAAACGCCCGGCGGAAGTTCGACGAATCGTTGAAGCCGAGCAGCAGGGCGATCTCGTACAGCGGTAGCTGGGTGGTGGTCAGGTATTGCAGCGCCAGGCGCTTGCGCACATCGTCGAGGACCTGCTGGTAGGTGGTGCCCAACGACGACAGGTGCCGGCGCAGGCTGCGCCCGCTGGTGTGCAGTTCGCGGGCGGCCTGTTCGAGATCGGGGAAGTCGCCGGGACGCGCCAGCAGCAGGCGGCGCACACGGGTCAGCAGGCCTTCCTGGACGTCCAGGGTGGCCAGCAGCGCCTCGCACTGCTGCTCGCACATCTGCACCGTGGCCGGGTTGGCCAGCGCCATCGGTCGTTCCAGGTACTCGCTGGGCATGCTCAGCCAGTGCCAGGGCTGCTCGAACTCCGCGGCCACCCCGAACACCTCGGCGTAGCGCCGGGCATGGGCCGGCGGCGGATAGGCGAAGCCGACCCGCACGTCCTGCAACGGCTCGCCGACCAGGAAGCAGGCGATGGAATACAGCGTCGCCATCAGGCCCTCGGCGGCGAACACCGAGGCGGCGCCCAGCGGCATCGACTCCACCGCGCGCAACTCGGCGCGGCCGTCATCGAGCACCAGTTCCAGTTCGTAGGCCAGGCCGAGCACCCGGTAGTACTTGAGGGCGAACTGGATGGCCTTGCCCAAGTTGGCGCTGGACAGCACCGCGTAGCCGAGGATGCCGTGGGCGGAGACGTTCAGGCGCTGGCCGAGCACCAGCCCCAGCGCCGGCTCGCCGCACAGGGCCTGGGCGCTGTAGGTGAGCTGGTTGAAGTCGAGGAAGGACAGGCGGCCGTTCGGGCTGTCCAGCACCTCGGGACGCACCCGCGCAGCGTCGAACAGCGCCTGGCGGGATACGCCGTACTCCGCGACAAGATCGAGGAGTGCCTCGGCATAGGCCACCGGCACCAGTTCGGCGGTGAAATTGAGCGGTTGTTTCATGGCTGTTTATTGTTCTGACCGCTGGCCGGATATGACCGGAAAGTTGGCAGAAGATAACCTTGTGAGGCTATCCCCCGCAAGCGATAGTCGATCCCATGGTCCTTCACCATCACAGGGAGCCGCTATGGCCAGCACCACCCCCGAAGGTCTGGAGATCCGCCCGCGTCATCTGGACTTCGACCTGCCCGATCCGATGCCGCGCCATTGGCACAGCGGCGACGCTTTCAAGACCCACATGTTCAACGCCATGTCGGTGCTGTTCCCCGATGGCGAGCGCTTCTTCATCGACTCCGTGCGCCACTACCGCGAACGGGTCGAGGACCCGGCGCTGAAGCAACAGATCCGTGGCTTCATCGGCCAGGAAGGCCACCACAGCCGCGAGCACCTGGTCTACAGCGACCGCCTGCGCGCCCTCGGCTACGACATCGACCGCCTGGAAGGCGGCGCCAAACGGCGCATCCGCTTCGCCCAGCAGAAACTGCACCCGTCGCGGCAACTGGCGGCCACCGCGGCCCTGGAGCACCTCACCGCGATCATGGCCGACGGCCTGCTGAGCAACCCCAGGTGGCTGGAAGGCGCCGACCCGACCATGGCCCGCCTGTGGCGCTGGCACGCACTGGAGGAAACCGAGCACAAGGCGGTGGCCTACGACGTGTTCATGCTGGTCAACGGCAAGGCCAGGCTGCGCCGCCGGGCGATGGTCCAGGGCACCTTCTTCTTCGCCCTCGACACCACCAAGGGCCTGGTCCACATGCTCAAGCGCGACGGCCTGCTGTGGAACTTCAAGGTCTGGCGCGACGGCATCAAGTGGCTGTGGGGCAAGGACGGCGTGTTCCGCTCGCTGGTGGGCGTGTACCTGGACTTCTACAAGAAGGACTTCCACCCCTGGCAGCACAATAACCTGCACCTCATCGAGCAGTACCGCGACCAGTTCGAACCGGAACCGAAGGCCGCCTGACCCTCCTCGCCGCCCCTCCGCGCCGCGAGAGGGGCATGCATCGCTTCCCTGCCCTGCCTGGTATTTCGGCCCTTCGTCCACGCATTAAAAAGCCCGCGACTGACCAGCGCGGGCTTCTTCATGACGGCCTGGGATCAGGCCATCAGGAAGCGCAGTGCATCCGCCGCGGTCTGCTCGGGAATCTCCTCCATGGGGATATGCCCGACGCCCGGATAGGTCTTCACCTGGATCCCCGGCAGGTCGCGTTGCCACAGCGGTACGTGCTTCGGCGAGATCCAGCGGTCGCGTTCGCCCCACATCAGCAGGGTCGGCGCGACGATCCGGGCGATGCGTTCGCCAGAGGTGCCGAGTTCCTCGCGGTTGACCTTCAGCAACACGCGGAAGATCTCCATCATGCCCTTGCGGTTGCCCGGGCGGCGGCTCAGATCGTAGTAGCGGTCGACCACCCCCGGCTTGATCCGCCCCGGCTCGCCATAGACTTCCTTGATGCCCTGGGCGATCAGCGCTCGCGGCATCCACAGCGGCATCGCCAGGGTCGAGCCGGGCAGCGCCGCCGAGGCGATCATCCACGGCACCTTGCGCATCTGGTAACCGGCCGGGTCGATCAGCACCAGCCGCTCCACCCGCTGCGGCTGCGCCAGGGCGAAGTTCCAGGCGATATAGCCGCCCAGGGAGTTGCCGGCGATCGAGGCCTTGTCGATCTTCAGGAAATCGAGCAACTGGCCGAGGATCGCCACCATGCGCTCGCCAGAGTAACGGCTGTCACGCCCCGGCCCGGTCAGGCCGAAGCCCGGTACGTCGAAGCGCACGATGCGGAAGTACGGCGACATCGCCTTCACCCAGTCGTCCCAGGTGTGCAGCGAGGCCACTACGCCGTGGATCATCACCAGTACCGGCTTGTCGCGGCTGCCTTCGTCGCGGTAGTGCAGCGGGAAACCGTCCAGCTCGATGAAGCGCGAGCCGCTGGACGGTGCGGCGTAGCGTTCGCGCAACGACTCCAGCGAGAGAGAGCCGAAGCCCAGGCGGGCGAATCCGACCGCCAGCGGCGGTTGCAGCAGATAGGGTGTCGCGGACATGGACGCACGTCTCCCGTCTTGTTGTTATGACAGGGCATCAGAGCATGGCCACGACGGACTGCGAGCCCAACCTAGGTTCTGTAGGCGCGAGCGGCGACTGCCCGGCTGTTACCCTTGCAATCTCGTCGGAGCCTGGGTGCGGGGACAGAGCGTACCCACCAGCAGGTCGCCGAGCACCCGCTTGACCCGCGGCAGCTCCAGCGGGTCGCTGGCATTGAGCAGCTCCAGCGAAGCCGCCTCCATCGCCCAGATCAGCACCCGGTAGGTCAGCGCATCGTGGGCCGCACCCTGGGCGCCCAGGCGCTCGGCCCACAGCTCGATAATCTTCAGGTGCGCGCGCTGCCGGTGCGCCGCCAGCGGCGAGCCGGCATGCAGGGCCTCCTCCTGCATCATGCGAATGATCGGACCGACCGCCAGGTGGTAGTCGAAGAACAGCGAGACCATCGCCCGCAACCAGTCCTCGTCGCTGCCGGCCTCGCTGCGCAGCCCGCCGAAGCGCGCCAGCAGCAATTGCACGGCGCTGTGGTAGATGCTTTCCAGCACCTCCAGCTTGCCGGCGAAATACTTGTAGAAAGTCCGCCGCGAGACCCGCGCCGCCTCCAGCAGGTCGTTGACCGTGGTCTCGGCGACTCCCTTGCGGGTGAACACCGGGATCGCCGCGAGCTGGATGTTGGTTCGTTGCAGATGCCCCACCAGCGGCCCCTCGCCCTGCGCCGCCTGGCGCGCCAGCGCGCCGTAGCCGCCGAGGTCCTCGAATACCGCCTGCAAGCCGTCCCACTGCGCCGTTGCCATCCCGTCCGCCCCAATCGAAGCGCGGGGTGACGGCGGCCCCGGCCATCGCTAACCTAGGCCGATCCACGCGCCCCGCAAGGAAAGTCCGTGCCGACCCTATCACGCCGCCTGCTCTGGCCGCTGGCCATCCTTTTACTGGTTCTCGGCCGCCCGCTCGCGGCCGCCGACCTCTACTACCTCGGCCAGCGCATCCCGGACATCCAGAAGCCCTGGGACAGCCACGACTACCAGGTGCTGATCGACGCCCTGAAGAAGATCGAGGAAACCCAGAAGAACGCCCTGCCGCGACGCAGCGGCGAATTCACCGGGCCGCTCTACCTGCGCATGGTCAGCGAGGAAAACTTCCGCCCGCAGCTGAACATCTACAGCCCCCTGGAGATCCGCCAGAACGAGGCCCGCGAAGTACTGTTCAAGCTCAAGGAGCTGATGCGCCTGTACTTCGATTTCCGCGCCGCCAAACAGCCCTACGGCGCCGAGGCGCTGGGCCTGATGAGCTACTCGCTGCGCGAGCAGTCGATCCTGTTCACCCTCACCGTCGAATTCTGGATGACCCTGTCCCAGGCCGAGCAGCGCAACCCCGCGCGCCTGCAGGGCATGCAGGAAACCAAGGCGGCCGCGGCGATGCTCACCGGCAGCGCCCTCGACTACCTCGGCCTCACCGCCCAGTTCGAGCGCCAGGACCTGGTGCTCTACTCCGCCGAACTGGCCAAGGAAATGCCCGAGCTGTTCATCCACCTGCCCTCCCCGGTGCGCGCCCAGTTGCTGGAACGCATCGCCGCTTTCGCCAAGGACCACCCTTACCCCAAGGTCCGCGACAACATGCGCGACCTGCAACCGGTGTTGCAGGCGATCCAGGCCGACGTGGAAAAACAGCTGGCGCCCGGGCGGAACGCCAAGGCACCGGACAAACCCCTGGACCTGAGCCCGCCTCCGGAGGGGAAACCCAGCGGCGTCAAAGGTTTATGAGCGGCGGATTGGACTCTCGCAGCCCTTTGCCGTAGACTGGTCGTCGACCTGTCAAGGTTTTGGGGCCGATTAGGATTCGACGCCGGTAACAAAACTTGAGGGGCATGCCGAGCTGGTAGCAGAACTCGTAAATTCGCTGCTGCAAACTTATAGTTGCCAACGACGACAACTACGCTCTAGCTGCTTAATGCGGCTAGCAGTCGCTAGGGGATGCCTGTAAACCCGAAACGACTGTCAGATAGAACAGGATCGCCGCCAAGTTCGCTGTAGACGTAACGGCTAAAACTCATACAGCTCGCTCCAAGCACCCTGCCACTCGGGCGGCGCGGAGTTAACTCAGTAGAGCTGGCTAAGCATGTAGAACCGATAGCGGAGAGCTGGCGGACGGGGGTTCAAATCCCCCCGGCTCCACCATCAACTACACAAGAGCTTGATTTTATAGGCTTTTGTGCTCAGTCTACCGGCCGTTCCAGGCCGGTGTGACACTGAGGTGTGACACTAATGTGGGGCATCGCTTCGGTGCCCACCATGAAACCCTCCCCCTCCTACCTCACACGCAACCGACACGGAACCTTCTACTTCCGCATCGTGATTCCACGACTATTGCGAGCCTTGCTCCATGGCCAGCGAGAAGTCAGACGCACCCTGAAAACAGACAGCGAAAGGCTGGCGCGTAAGCGTGCCCGGCAATACGTCGCACGTTACGAAGCCATCTTTGACAAGGTAGTGAACATGGTTGAGCGTGATGAACTCGGCCTGACCGAGGCCGATTACAAGGAGCTGATGGAGCTCCTCCCCGATACAAAGCCGACGCCGGATTTCTCCAGTCCGCAGGACGAAAACCAATCAGCCGAGCCAATTCTTTCCGAGAAGGAAATCGAGGCTCGCCAGCGCCGCAGGGAAGTAGAGCGCCTGCTAACTGGAGCCTATGGCCGCCCGATCCCGGCCAAACTTGAGCAGACTGCGCAACAGCTAATTGAACTTGCTCACCCCTACCAAACGACAGAGCTGCGGGCCGTTCTACCAAAGCTCAGAGATGAGCTAGCACTCCGCAACCTCGCCCCTACGACCACCAGCGTGGCACCAGCAGCAAGCATTGACCCCGCAATGTCTAGCTGGACGCTATATCAGGTATGGCAGCATCAGCTTGAGCGTGACAGAGCCGATACCTCTGCAAGGGGCGGCCAAGCCAAACATGGCGGGACACTGGAGGAGCGCGAGCGGCGAGCCCGCGTAATGACCGTGCTGACCAAACATCAGCCTGTATGCCAGCTTAAGAAAAGCGACTGGCAGGCAGCATACGACGCAGCTCGGAAAATGAAGGCCGGCGCCAAAGCATCAATTGACCCACCGACACCGCTCAGCGAGTTTCTAACTGACGACCCAGAACAGATGACCGGGCACGAACGAGTAAGCGCCCTTATCGGCTCGATGAAGCAAATCCAAGAGCACGCCCGCTTCCTTGATCTAACTACAATCCGGCCAGATGACCTGCTAATCAAGCCAGTACAAAAACGGGTAACGAAACGCAGTCATGATGGTGTGCCATTTTCGTCAGCCGATGTTGAAGCAATTTTCTCCGGATACATCTACCAAGGTGCTCTGCCGAGTGACAGAACCAAAGCTTATCCTTTTTGGTTCTGGCTTCCATTGGTCGCCTACTTCACTGGCGCCAGGACAAACGAAATAGCTCAGCTCGACACCGCCGACATTCGAACAATTGACGGACATCCCTGCTTCGACTTCTGTCCGGACGACCCAAAAGCTTTGAGGCCAAACGAGTCAAGACAAAGGAAGCTCGACAGGTTCCAATTCATCCACGCCTGATTGAGCTGGGTTTTCTTGACTATGTTGAGAGCCAGAAAAAAGACCGGCAGAAAAAGCTCTTTGGAGATGGTCTCGCCTATCTACCACCACGCAGCGAAGAAGTTGACCATAACAAAGAAGGATGGGCTAAAAGCGCAGGCAAGTTCTTCAACGAAGGGCCAAAAGGCTATTTAGTCGCAATAGGGGTTCACAAAGCTCATGACGGCAAAAGCCTCTACTCGTTCCGCCATACGCTAGAAACCAACTTGCGAAACGCCAGACGCGACGGAAAGCTCAATGCAGAACAGCACATCATTGACTCCATCGCAGGCCATGTAGCAGAAAAGCAGCTAAACACTGCAATAGACAAAACCGTAACAGACGCAATCGCTGGGCGAGTTGCTCAGGATATGGGAGGAATACATTACGATGGCGGCGCTACAATTCGGCACAAGCTGGAAGCACTGAATTTACTTCCGATGCCCGATGCCATCCGACGACTAACAAGTTATAAGGTAGATTTTGTTGATAGTTTCGGAGACGTTCTGGTCAAAAGCATTAATAGCCATCGACGCAGACGCCCCCGCATTGTTTAAGGCAACTTCATCTTAACAAGCCACCAAAAACCTCATCATCTGAATCATCGACCTTCTTAGCTATGTACTCTTGAAGGTCGACTTCAATTACATTATTTAACTTGAGCAGAGCTCCGCGCTGCTTTTCCTCACCAGCATCAACACATGCAGCGGAGTCTGCAAAAATCACTATAGCCCGTTCACCGGTCTTGGAACTCGGATAAATCACCCCGTCAATGCTAGCCCCCTCCCTGCTTCGATATATATGCCGAAAGAACTCTGTAACTACCTGAGTAGGAACATAGTCAGCATGCGCTCTTTCTCCGCGCTCTATAGGCTTAGAGAAATCAGAAATAAAGTCGCACATAAACTTATAGTATGACCTTAGCTCCTGCTTATCCGGATCAAACAAACTTGGCACATAAAAAGAATCCGAGAGATCAACTACCACCAACTCCCTTACCGGAGAAAACTCCCCACAAACAGCTTTTTTATCCACACTAATTGATGGATCAAAAGTCTCCCTGATAGCGGTATCAATACTAAACGCACCATAGAACATTGATATACCAACAGGACTCATTCTATTAGGCATATTAGCTAAATTATCAGGCGGAGAACCGAGCTCTTTTGCCTTGCTCAAGGTAGCATCTGGATCGACAACCCTAACCCTGTAAATTTTCTCCGTGACGGCAAGCGAGCCAACCAAATCCAGACGATCACAGATACCTCCAATTGCCTCAAGAATATCTACCGGATTCATTTCATCATGCTGATGACGATCATACGCAGCATTTTCTGCCTTAAAAAAAACAAACCTGGCAGTATGAATAATAAAATTACAAAAACTCTCCCAGCCATACACAAGAGTTCTATCTAACGGCAAAGAATAAGGCTCCACTTCGCACCACTCCGAATCATGAATTGCGCCTGAAATATCGCCAAACAATTCATCGGAACCACATTGAATATCCAACTCCTCCAAAAGCTCCCACGTATCATATACATCAGCAACCTGCCACCCCCCTTCCCTAGTTTCATATGGCAGGCCTTCATTAGCCGGGTGCCCCCATTCAAGCCTCACACTATTCATAATGTGCTCTATAACTTGATTCAAAGAGCAGACCCTGCGACGCCTCTCACAGTAAGAGCACTTTCCGGGCTGGCTGTTCTGTCGAATAAACTCCTTTAGCCCCTCATCACCAAAGCACCTGGCACAGACGTAAGCACCGTCTACTGTGGAATACCCACGATCCATCTCTTCTTCCCACATCCTTTTGGCAATTCCCATATCTCCCCCAGCAGTTCGCATTTACGTAGTGAGAAGGTATGCCCAAACGGAGACAGGGAAAAGCCCTACCAAAGCATCCCAAAACGTAGTGATAAAGCACGCTTGACCGTTCAAACGGACACGCCCCATTATCACAACACCAAATCAACACAACGGGATGCAATCGATGTTTGTCCGTGCCTACCTTCGAGCCTCTACCATCGACCAAGATGCCAGCCGAGCTAGGGCATCTCTTGAAAGCTTTGCTGAGGAGCATGGCGTCACCATCGCCAACTTCTACGAAGAGAACGAGTCCGGCACAAAGTTGGAGCGACCGGAACTGTTTCGGCTGCTCAACGATTGCCGCCCGGGCGACATCCTACTTACGGAGCAAGTAGACCGACTCTCCCGCCTCACCGATACTGACTGGAAGAAACTCCGGGGATTGATCAACTCGAAGGGTGTGACCGTGGTTGCGCTAGACCTTCCGACCTCTCACCAGCTACTGACACCGTCGAAAGCCGATGCCTTCACCGGACGCGTGCTTGCAGCTATCAATGACATGCTGCTCGATATGCTGGCCGCAGTGGCTCGAAAAGACTACGAAGACAGAAAGCGCCGAACTGCCGAGGGAAGGGAAAAAGCCAAAGCTAACGGCATGTATAAAGGTCGCCCCGTCGATCAAGAGAAACATCGCCGCATCCATGAACTACTGGCCGAAGGCAAGTCTATCCGCAAGATTGCAGACCTCTTGAACTGCTCAACTCAAACAGTATCGCGGGCTAAGAAATCCTTACACATAGAAGCCTCGCCAAGTCAACCGGCCAGCTAGACACTAAACACAACACACGATAAAATTTTGGCGCTGAACTTTTTGATCAGCGCCATCAACCAAAAACATGCGAGGTAACCCTATCGAAGAGCCGAATTCATACACCGTTACTTAGGAGTAACAAATGCACAACCTAGTAGAAGCTGCCCGCAAGTTCATGCAATCCGATAACGGCAGTTATTCCCGCCTAGCTGACCACCTCAATAACTTCGCCCCTCGCTCCGACGGTTCACGTTGGACAAAAGACGCCGCTTACCACTTCTGCCGTACTCACGGCATCAAATCCAATCGTCCCTGCAAGAATCAACCTGCTGCCGGATGCGCCCAACGCGCCAGAACTCGGCAGAACATCATCAACGCCACGCTTGAAGCCTTGTCCAGACAGGGCCAAACCATTCATGACATCGCCCCGGTACAGCTCAAGAACATCGTGATGCTGTCCCGCGCCCCGCTCTACAACGTGCGCAACAACTGGCACGAACTCTCGAACGAGCTAAACGCCCTGGCTGGCCTCCCGAAAGCGCTCCGCATCATCGAGGACTGACCAGCCATGAGCCGCAAGACAAAGCCAGACATCGAGGCTCAGGCTGTGATACTGCGCGAAGCTGGTTATTCGTGCCCGGCAATAGCAGCCCAACTCGACCTATCCCTTTCGACCACCAAGCGGATACTCAAACGGCGGGGCGCTGTTGCTGGCGCTGCAACCGAAGCCCTCATTGAGCAAGCCCGACAGAACATGCTCAACGCAGCCTTTGATTTGGAAACGGTGCAAGGGCAAGCCGCAGCGCTCGCCCTAGAGGACATCGCCCTTGCCCGGATGATCAGGGAAAAGACGGTGGAAACGCTCGAAGCGCTCGACCCCAGCACCAGCACGCCCTATCAGATGATGCGCACGACCGTAGCAGCGGCAACGGCCCTCGACCTTACGCAGAAGGTCAGCCGTCGCGCCCTTCCCCTTGAAAGGCTGGCAGAGGCTACCCACGTTGAGCAGCTTTCCGAGCTACGTATTCGGATCATGACCGATGAGGACGTTCGGGTAATGCGAGAGCAGCAACGCAGGGAGGCAGCAGAACGCATCACGGGCAATCCCCTACTGAATGAGCGAAGCCCCGAGGACGATGAGGTAGTAGAGCCGGTGCACGAGTAGCGAGACACCGACCCGACACCGGGCCGAACCTGACACCACAGGCCCGGTTGTCAAACCCTTAGAAAAACGACGATGACTCGACCCCATAGCGCTTTCTGCGGACGACCCGAAATTGAAAATCGGGCAGAGGGAAGAGCGACCACAACGAGCATGGGCAATGCAACAGAAGACAGGGCATACACTGAGCAAGGAAGAGCGCGAAGCGCTTTTTGACGAACTCGAAGCAACGCTATACCCCGACACCGGCCATTCGCTGCTCCTCAAAGAGCACGCAGACGAGATAAGCATCCCGCCCCAAGTCGAGACCGAGCGGCTCCATAAGACCCCCGAGGAGCTGGATCGTGAGCTAGACGAGATGTGTGATGAGCTTCTGGCCAAGTATCGCCGGCCGTCAGCACCATCGTTCCCCGGGCCAGCCGCAAGCGAAGAGTACGAGCCAAGCTTTTTGCCAGTAAACGCTTCTAAGCCCAATGACTGGGGAGGCTTTTCCTCCCCCGCCTCGGGAAGCAGAAAGCGCCCTCTTGCAAAAAAATCTGCTGAGCCAGCGACTGCCCCATCGGGAGTAGATGCAAAAAACGGTAAGCGACGCACCGCATCCATACGACTCCCAAACGCCCATAAGGCGGGGCTTCTAGCGAATTTCCAAAGCATGCGCGAACAGGGTGTAGCAGCTATTAGCTATTAGCTATTAGCTATTAGCGAACTAGACCCAGACCTTGACCATGAGCAGATAGCTCAGATTGAAGCCAGGATCAGTTTCATCGACCGAGTGGCTCAGTCATACGCCGGAAAAGGCTCCGCCAAGCTGGCTGACTGGTCGAAGCGTGTGCCGGCAGAAATCAAACAGTTCTTCCGGTTGCTCTGGCTGGCCCGTCAACCTGACGCAGTTGCCGTGACCATTCGCCTGGATCACAGCACAGCGACAAAGGCGCTTGATGCGAAGCGAGGCCCAGCTAACCACCTTGCGGGGATCATCCAGCGAACGCTAGCAAAACTGGAGATCAGCACTGACCTTGCCTTCAATCTGGAGTATGCACACAGCACCAGCACCGAGAACCACCCGCTTCACCTACACGGGATTGTGCGCATCTCGGCTGACCGCATCGAGGAGGTAAGGCTGGCACTCAGGTCGGCACTTGCCGTGGGATACCGGCAACGCTTTGGAAATCTTGCGGTTCACATCGCAGAAATCAGCAATCCACGGTGGTGGACCGGTTACTGCACCAAGGAGCACGAAATATCCGCCGACATCCTCAAGAAGGCGCGGGGAATGCGGACGATTCCGGACTACGCCAGCGACTCAGCGAGAGATGGCGGCAGAACGCTCTACCAAAGCGTAGGAGAGCTTTTCAGCGATGAAGGCTAATCACCTAGCACTTGCACTTTACGTCACGCTCAGCGGGCTCCCAGGAGCGAGCGCGGACGATCAGAGACCGTTCTCGGGCGATGACTTGAGGATCGACGAAGACGGGCCGGAGCAAGACGAGCTGTACGACGAAGACGACCCGCTATACGACGAAGCGGATGACTATGAAGATCATGAGGACGGGACAGAATGAAAAGAGCCAGCGGATTAGTCAAAGTAACTAACCGCTGACTTAATTACGAGCTTGGACGAGTTAAATATATCATCCGCGGCGATATAGAAACAGACTTACATGCAAACCTACTCACTGCTAGCATTTCTCTGCCAACAAAGCAGAGAGGTACACATGCAGCATAAACTCATTACTTACGAAGAGGCATGCACGCTGATTAGCGACTACGATGCCGAGGAGATTTTTAGCTTGGGCTGGTCACAGAGCTTCAGAGCAGAAGCCGATAACCGAACAATCTACATACAGCTAAACGGAGCCAATGAAAGTCTTCTGATTGAAGAAACACAAAGGGCCGCATGAAGCGGCCCTTTCTTTACACCCTACGATGTATCGCCAATATCAATCCCTCTGAAAGCGCATATAGACGGCGCCGGAAGATCACGGCGAAAAGCACCAACAGCAAATACAAGCCAACCCAAACGTAAGGAAAGAAAACCCCTGGCGTTAGGCCGCTACCCTCAGGAATCAGCAACCGAAGAGACTTGACCACAAGCTCCCCTGAAAAGGTGTTAGCGATCATCCATTCCCCGTCCTGACAATACTTCCCCTCGAAGCTCAGCCCTTCGCTTTTAGGGTCGTAGTAACTTTTCTCTCGACATAGCCAATCAGTAGTACCCCCAGCCCACATAACCCAATTCGCAAAGAGAATCCAAAACAGCAGAGAAACATATCTTGCAATTTTCATTACGCAGCCTTACTCACAAGCACCAGACTGAAGCCTGCTCAGAAATTTCTTTGATATTGGAGTTTGCCATTTCTCTTGAGAAACAAGCCGTAACTCCGTAGTGCCATCCTCAGTCTTAGTGCCGAGAACTATGTCAGATGGAAGCGATGCCCCAAAGAAGCCCGGGAAGGAATACTTGACGACGAAACTGTCGTCATACGCATCGTATTGACCATCTACAAGCCATCCGTTGCCACAGTACGGATGAGCCTTCATCCCTTCATAAGCCTGCCTGACCGGCATATCTACGACGATGACTTGATAGGGCTCCCGATGCTCTATCGGCTGACCAGCACACCCGGCAAGCGCTATTCCTCCCATACTCCCCAGCCACAACAACCTCACGCGCATCAATGCTCTTCCTACTTCCGTTGCTTCTCAGTGATGCGTCGAGCGCTGCTTTTCAGCCGCTCCAACGCAGAACGCTAATCATAGTATGTAGAATCATAGTATGCATAGACTGACAGTGGGCAGATGCCCGTCAAGCCTCAGCAATGCATCCTTGTCACCATATTCGCTGCCAACGTGCGAAGGAGACGCCTTGAGCTCGGCCTCTCGCAAGAAGAGCTAGCCGAGGCCGCAGGTGTGCATCGTACTTATGTGGGGATGTTAGAGAGGGGGGGAGAAAACGTGACGATCTACAATATCGAGCGTATTGCACAAGCCCTGAGCTTAGAACCTGCCGCATTACTTACAACGCATTAACAAACGCCCTCAGACTCAAAGAATCCCCGCCCCAAAAAAAACCCTGACAAGCAGGGGTTTAAAACTAATAATTATTTAACTAGAAGGGGCTAAGCGAGACCGCCCAAGAGTGACCTGACCACTTACCATGTACGGCCTTAACTTCCTTAACCGTCGATAGTAAGCCAAAAGCACTCTAATCTGTTGCAATGCATTTGCTTCTATAGCATTGAATTCCTCTCTATACTGCTCCCAAAGCATGACGGAAAAGAACTGATCAACAAAGCTTACAAGCTGCTGAACAACGCCATCAGTTAGGAAAATATCTACCTGACGCCTTTCATCTTCGAAGCCGCCAAGATTATTTTCTGAAAAGTAGCGATAGACCCTTCTATAGAACAACTCTAAATCATTAAAAACATCATCATCGCAAATTCTAACAGCCGCACGCTCAATCTGAGCCGCCATTCGCGGCAACATATTTAACCTTATGTGCCCGGGCGAGTTAAATCTCAGCTCAGCCACCCAAGGTCGATGAATCGATGGTATAACTGACTTCAATCCACTAAAAATATTAACAGCGCTAAAGCCGCCAGTCCATTTCGCCATTACCCTCGCAAGAGTACCTCTGACCGCCTCTCGCCCTAAGTGCTCAAGACCATAGTGAAATGAATATAGCTGCTGATATAGCTTGGGCACTAACGAAAGGTCGTCTATGTACAACTCACGATCCAAGCCAATAAAATAATCATCAGTTACATCAAAAGCTAACTGCCGCGCAGCAGGCGTTGCTATATCAAAAGTCAGATAAGAATTCTCAGACGGCTGATATTCTTCGGGAAGTTGCTGAAAAGTAGTTTTGACGAAGGCAGATCTTCTAGCAGACGCCCCCATATCAAAAACAGTTAACCAGTCCGCACGCTCAAATAATTCCCGCAAAGAAAATAGGCCATCTAAGTACCCCCTTAAATCTGCACGCACCACTGGAACCATACACCACCGATTCCGCGAAGCCGTACAATCAAGCCAAGAATAGAGAACATCATCCCCCTCTTCACTTTTGAATAAACTAAGGAGAGGGCCATCAAAGTCTATTAAGTCGGCATTCCACGTATGCTTCGGGATGTTCCGACCATCAATTCTTCGCCCATCCACTCGCAAGAAAGACATTATGGTATCTCCCCAGCCAAAGAGAATGAGAGGAGAAAGTCATAACTAGCATATGGATGGAAATCAAAATGTTGCCGTTCATCCACTGGCGTACATAGGCCATCCTGTGGCGTCAAATCTGCGCGCGCCACATACCCGCCAAATATCTTGCGCGCACGCCTAAAGTGACTTTCCAGATGCTGAAATGCTGTAACGCTTCCGGCATAAGATGCATGCATAGAAAGGGCCCAACAGGAGCACTTCTCTTCGGAGTCTGCTGCCCTGAGAAAGCGAGGCGGATTCTTAACAGCCTGGGGCAGGAAGCATTCCCGACTTGGGCTTCCTGCGACCCAGCGCCAAGCCTCGCGATTCACACCCACGGCTGATGCAGGTGGGCATTGATCAACACCAGCCGCAATCTGAGCGACTTCATTCTGATAAGCGAGAACCATCCTTTGTTCCGATACTCCGCAAGAATCATGGTTATGTGGGCCGCAGCTTAGTAGAAAACTGCGCGAGCTGCACCACCGAGCCACTTATGTTAAGTCGTGAGCGCGCACGGCTCAGGATGTCCCAAACCAAGCGCCCAATGCGCTCGACTGAAAAATACAGGCCGGCAACATCACAGGCCATCAGCCCCTGGGGCCGACTCGCTTGTCGTTGCCACTTTGTAAACCGCAACGTAAATTCTTTATGAACCATCAACCAGCCCCATCAGGGTGTGACACTGCAGAGCTGGTGCAGGGCCTCAAGCGCAGGGATTTAGCTGCTTGCAGAGGGGAACAGGCTCACGGTTGACCATCCCCCCGGCTCCACCAAACGCAAACGATAAGCCACTGATTTTCCTAGTGAATTTCAGGGGCTTTTTCATTCTCAGCCTTCGCCGTCGAAAAAGTGTCGACATGGGATTGAGACGTGCGCAAAAGTGCGTATATAGTAGTCGCAGGCACTGATGGGTACCTGCCGCTTGCACTGGCGAAGCTCAGCACCATCTCTTTCTCCCTTTCGACTTGGCATCTCCTCCAGACGCGCCAAGCGGTTAGCAAGCAACTGCATTCCGATGCGCGTCGCCGGAGCATTTGCCATGCCTAAATACAGCGCTCTCAATCTGATCAAACGCAAGGCTAAGGCCTTTGCGGATGCGAACAGCATTCCGCTTTCCTCCGCCCACAACCAGCTGGCTCAGCAGTTCAAGTTCAACAACTTCCACGAACTGACCGTGGTCGCTGGCCAATCGACGTTAGACCCCCGCATTGCACTTGCGGCTTTCGGCACTACCGAGCTAGACCAAGCAATCTGGGAAGATGACCTGCCCGATGCCCTGGACATGCTTCTGGAAGAAGCGCTGAGCAGCGCAATAGCCGACACCAACGCCTATGACTTCTCGTTCGAAGATCTTGATATCGAGCAAGCAACCTACGATGAGGCGAATGGGACTCTGACGCTGATCGGGTCACTGACCTACTCCGGCACGCCGGACGAAGATCGTATGTACCACGGCAGCAAGTTCTATTTGGACGTACAACTGACGCTGCTGCGCCGTGACGAGAAATGGATCTTTCACGATGAAATAGGGCTGGAAATCCTTGCTGGTGAAAGCGACGTAGATCGTGACCATCAAGCGGAGGAAGAAGATCTCTACCAAAGCTACCTCAAGGATCAGTGAGATAAACCGTCACAAGGACGTGACACATCCAACCACCCTAGCGGGCCTAGTCTCACAGCATCCAACAAATGGTCAGGCGACAGATGCGCGTATCGCATGGTCATTGTGAGGGTGGAATGACCTAGGATTTTTTGAAGCGTGAGGATATTGCCGCCATTCATCATGAAGTGGCTCGCGAAAGTGTGCCGGAGAGCATGGCTGGCCTGCCCTTGCGGAAGCTGAATCGTGGTTCGTTCTAAGGCGCGGCGGAAAGATGTGATGCAGGACGTGAACGGACCATGCATCCGCCATTGCGCCCTCACCCGCTCAGCTAGTTCTTGTGGAATCGGTACGTGGCGTACCTTCCCTGACTTGGTTCCGGCGTAGGTCACAACGTTGCCCTAGAGCCGTTGCACGGGGAGCTTTTCCGCCTCGGACCATCGAGCACCGGTAGCCAGGCAGAGCAGCGTCACCAGCTCGGTATGTGGGTTGTCGCACCGGTTGCGGATGGAGTCGAGAAGCTCGCCGATCTGCTCGATCGTCAGCCACGACAGTTCCCGCTCCTGCAGCTTGAGCAGCTTCACCCCGGCCAGCGGGTTATCGTAGTCGATCTGCTTCAAGTCCTTCAGCTCGTTGAACACCGCGCGGATGTATCCCAGTTCGTTGCTCAGGGTCTTCCCGGATATCCCCTCCTCCAGCCGCTTCCGCCGCAAGCTCGCGTAAGAGGATGCATCCAGGGCCGTCGCTACCGGGTCACCCTATCGGGCAGCCAATTGCAACAGCTTGGAGAGTCGTCAAGGCGCGTCGCGCAGTGAATGGCCGTGCAGGTCATACCAGACTTGCACCAGCTCGGAGAGCCTTCGGCGATCCTTGGGTTTGATGCTCCACGCCGGGTTCTCTGTGCACTTCTGCCGCACCGTGGCTTCGAAGCGCTGGGCCTCGCCCTTGGTCTTGAACCGCTTGCGGAAGCGCTTGTCCTTGATCGGTTCGACGTCAACGAACCAGAGGCCGTCCGGGAGCTTGGTGATGCTCATCAGACGGCATAGCCTCGCCTGAGGTAGCGGTCGGAAATCAGGTGCTTGATGTACTGCTCCAGCTCGCGGCGAGTCCAACCCTTGGCCAGATAGTGGTCTTCGATGACGTGCCAGAACTCCAGTCGGTGGGCGGACTCAATCGCCTTTTTTGCGGGGATGCGCTCCCGTGCGATCAGGCAGATGAACTGGCCCAGGAACATCTCGCAGTTCTTGCCGGAGAAGCCCATGGTCGTCTTGTGGTAGCGGCGGTATTCGACGCGTTCGATCAGCGGGTCGGCTTCGACCTGGACCTTCACGTCCTGCATGATCAGCGACCAGAACGGGTCATACACGGCATCACGGGCGAGAAGCTTGTAAGCCTCGCAGGCGTAGCCGAACAGGCCTTGCAGGTGCGCTTCGGGGGACTGACCAAGAACACCGCGCAACTGGTGACGCTGTTCGCCCTGTCGAACCTATGGATGGCCCGTCGGCACTTGCTGGCCGGCGCAGGAGAGGTACGCGTGTAAAACACAGAAACCAGGGCAAAAGCCTGGCTTCGGGTGAATCAGCCCCCGAAGGCTGGGCTGAAAAAGGAGTCAGGTCGCCAATCGGTTGCGTGTGACTGACTTGTTCGGAGCTTCCTTAGGCGCCTGCCTCTTCGATATCCGCGAAGTTGCTGATTTTCACCGCACCATCCGGGAAGCGTGCAATCACTTCCAGCTGGCCGCCCATGGCTTCGATGTGGCTGCGCAAGGTGGAAATGTACATATCCGTACGCCGCTCCATCTTGGCAATTGCCGGCTGCTGCACCTGCAGCACTTCAGACAGCATCTTCTGCGACAAACCTCTAGCCTGGCGCAACTCATTCAGGGGCATTTCAGCCAACAGTTCCTGGGCCTTGGCCTCGACGCGGGCCTGTGCCTCAGGCGACATTTGCGCCCGAAGGTCGGAGAATTTCTTAGCCATCGATCAGTCCCTCCTCACGGAGCTGGTGCAAGTGTTCGTCATAGAGGCGGTCGGCAATGGGCACGTTCAATTCGTACCAACGATCATCGCCAGTCTTGTCGCCACCGATCAGCAGTATCGCGGAGCGTCTGGGGTCAAACGCGTAAAGCGTTCGGAAAGGTCGCCCGCCGTGTTGAGTCCGTAGCTCTCTCATATGGCCATGGCGGGAGCCATTGATGCCGCTGCTGTGGGGGTGCCCCAAGGATGGCCCCCGCTCCTCAAGCAAGCGAACCGTCACAGCTAGCGACTCCTGCTCATCCTCGGACAGAGAACCCCACCAATCACCGAACTCGTCGGTGTACTCGATATCCCACGCCACAAAATATAACCCCCAGGGAATATTCCATCAAAGGAATCCTACTTAAAGAGACCGCTTCCCGACAACGGACAGAACGCACGGAGTCCTGAAGACGATCCGGCGCCAGACGGACGAACCAGGACCCGCGAGGCAGCCTCATTCCGTGTGTCGAAAAAGTGTCGAAATTACTCGCCCATACAGGCCGGCATAGCACAGAGCTTGGCCCGTCCCCTCCTCTCCAGCCCCAGTCCTGCCCAACCTTGGCCATTTACCGCCTCCGTCGGTTATCGGTGTCTGCGTGCGTATTCCGCCTCGAACAGCAACAGCAGGGAGCCGGTGATGCGGCAGATGCTTTCACCAGGTTCTTCGGTTTCGTCGAGCAGGTCGAGGACGCTCAGCGTTCCGATCGCCAACTCCAGCCGGCGGCGGCCGGTGTCGAACAGGTCTTCGCTGGCTGCACTGCTGTCCAGGTAGAGGGTGGCGCAGCCGGGATGCTGGTTGCATTGCGAGGTGCGTCGCAGGGGGA
>NZ_KV800287.1:356490-402774 GCF_001810205.1 Pseudomonas sp. HMSC076A11
TGCGTCGCAGGGGGATGAAGGTGGAAGGGGACTGGCGCCGCTGGGTAGCGTGGTGCGCAAGAAAGAGTGCGCGACGTCGAGCCTGCCGGATGAGCAGTCCAGCTGCGCGGCGCTGGAGTTCTGCACGGACTGCGCGCAGTAAGCGCAGCCTCCAGGCGGAGCGCCGGCAATCTCACTTGGCGAACAACTGGTCCATGTCGCGGAAGCTCTTGAACTCCAGCGCGTTGCCGCAGGGGTCGAAGAGAAACAGCGTGGCCTGCTCGCCGACCTGGCCCTTGAAGCGGATGTAGGGCTCGATCACGAAGCGGGTGCCGCGCTGCTGCAGGCGTTCGGCCAGGGCGTGCCAGTCGTCCCAGGCGAGGACCACGCCGAAGTGCGGCACCGGCACGTCGTGGCCGTCCACCGGGTTGCTGCCGGCGTGGCGCTGGGAGTCGGTCTGCGGGTGCTGGTGGATGACCAACTGGTGGCCGAAGAAGTCGAAGTCGACCCAGTGCTCGGCGGAGCGGCCTTCGCTCAGGCCGAAGACCTCGCCGTAAAAGCGCCGGGCGGCGGGCAGGTCGTGGACGGGGATGGCGAGGTGGAAGGGCATCAGGCTCATGGCGCGGTTCCTCTGTGGGTGTGCCGGGATTATTTGCCGTGCCGATTTCGATGGAAAGCGCATAATATTTCGCCTGAGCAACACTTTTTTCGAGGCTTGGATGATCCGCGAACTCCGCACCCTGGTCGCCGTGGCGCGCCGGGGCTCCTTCGCCGCGGCGGGGGAACAGGTGGGGCTGACGCAGTCGGCGGTGAGCGCGCAGATCCGCGCGCTGGAACGCAGCGTCGGCGTCGAGTTGTTCAAGCGCACGCCGCGCGCGGCACACCTGAACGAGGTCGGGAGGCAGGCGGTGCGTACGGCCGAGCAGATCCTCGCGCTGTTCGACGGCATCGGCCAGGGCGACAGCCCGCGCGGACGCCTGCGCATCGGTGCGGTGAACACGGCGCAGACCGGGCTGCTGCCGGAGGTGCTCAAGCGCCTCGCCGAACAGGCGCCACACATCGAGCCGCAGGTGGTGCCGGGCGTCTCGCTGCACCTGCTGGACCAGGTGGACGCCGCCGAACTGGACCTGGCGATCCTCATCCGCCCGCCGTTCAACCTGCCGCGCGGGCTCTCCGCGCAACGGGTCGAGCGCCAGCCGTTCGTGCTGATCGCGCCGCCGCAATGCACTGCGACGGATGCGCTGGAATTGCTGCGCACGCAACCGTTCATCCGCTACGACCATGTGTCCTTCGGCGGTCGCCTGGTGGGCGATTTCCTCGAGGCGCAACAGCTCAGGCCACGCCAGGTGATGGAGCTGGATGAGATCGACGCGATCGCGCGGATGGTGGAGAACGGTCTCGGCGTGGCGCTGCTGCCCCGGGCCGGGCTGTGGCTACGCGAGCCGGCGCGGGTACGGGTGATCGAACTGGGCGCACTGGAATTCCAGCGCGAGCTGGTGATGGTCAGCCGCAGCGGTTCGGCGCAGGACGACCTGGTCGGTGAATTCCGCCGCGCCCTGCTGGCCGAGACGGCGGCTCAGGAGGCCGCGCCGACCACCGCGTAGCGCGGCGCCGGGCGCGCCAGCTCGCCGAGGAAGGTCCACAGGCGTTCGGCCTCGCCGGGTAGCGGCAGGCGGCGACGGATCAGGGTGTAGCGCAACGGCACGTCGAAGCGCTGGCCGCCGGCGCGCACCAGGCGACGGCTGGCGAGGTCCTCGCGGACCAGGGTATGCGGCAGCCAGGCGACGCCCAGGCGCGACTGGGCGAAGAAGCGCAGCCCCTCGGTCTGGCTGGAACTGTGATGGCGCTGGAGGAACAGGCCGCTGTCGCGCAGCAGCGGTTCCAGGGCCCAGCCCAGGTGGCATTCCTCGGAGTAGCCGAGGAACGATAGCGCTTCGGTCTGCAGGCGGTCGAGGTTGAACAGCGGCTGGCCGGCGGCGTCCGGCGCGCAGACCGCCACCAGTTGTTCGTGGCCAAGCTCCAGGCGCTGGAACTCGGCTTCGCTGTCGATGCCCAGGCGGCGCGACACCGCCTCGCCTTCGTCGAGCAACGCCACCACGTAGTCTACCGAGCCGTCGCGCAGGCGCGACAGGCATTGCGGCAGGTAATCGCAGTCGACGCTGAACTTGGCGCTGCGGAAGTCCGCCTGCAGGCGCGGAATCCAGTGCGGGAAGAACACCGAGGAGAGGATGTGCGGGGCGCAGAAACGAATGCGCCGCTGGGCGTCTTCGTCGCGCTCGCGGATCGACTGGCGCAGGTTGTCCAGGGCGCGCACCGCGTCCTGCGCCACGCCTTGCAACTGGCGGCCGGCCTCGGTCAGTTCGAGGGCGTGCTTGTGGCGCTCGAAGACCGGCGCGCCGAGCCACTGTTCCAGGGTCTGGATACGCCGGCTGAGCCCGGACACGGAGACATGGCACTCCTGCGCCGCACGGCTGAAGCTCTTGATCCGACAGAGGACGAGGAAGTCCTTGAGCATCACCAGGTCGATCATCGTTGCGCGTTCCTCAACGGTCGGGCGTTTTCAGTCTACTTCGCGCGGCGGTGCCTGTTGCAAGGCTAAAGTTCGGTTTGTTTTGCCGATTTGGCAAGCAGCTCGTCGACTCCCGCAAAACAGACCGGGAAAACCGGCCCACAGTAGTGAGGTCGCGCTTTTCCAGCCATCGACCCGCCCGAGCATCGTGGCCGGGCGGGTCCGCCACGAGGACAGGACCATGCAGACATCCCCCGCTCCGGCCATCGTCGCCGGCGGCGCCTACCAGCCGGTGGTGCTCCACGCCGGCATCGCCTACGTCAGCGGCCAGTTGCCGCGCCAGCACGGCGAGCTGCGCTGGACCGGCAAGGTCGGCAGCGAACTCGACCTGGAACAGGCCCGCCAGGCCGCCCGGCTCTGCGCGGCGCGCTGCCTGCAGGCGCTGGAGGAGGCGCTGGGCGGCCTGCAACGGGTCGAGCGGCTGCTCAAGGTGACCGGCTACGTCGCCAGCGCGGCGGGTTTCGTCCAGCAGCCGGCGGTGATCGATGCCGCCAGCGAATATTTCGACGAGGTGCTCGGCGCGCGCGGCGGCCACGCCCGCGCCGCCGTCGGCGTGGCCGAGCTGCCGCGCGGCGCCGCGGTGGAGGTGGAACTGATCGCGGCGGTGCGGCCATGAGCGCGCTCTTCCCCGCCGCCCCCGACGCCTTCGGTGCCGACGAACTGCTGCGCCTGCGCCGCGAGACCCCGGCCTGGGGCAGCTACGCGCACTTCGCCCATGGCTCCGCCAGCCTGCCGCCGCAGGTGCTCTACGACGCCCTCGACAACTGGCTGGAAGCCGAGCGGCGCTGGGGCGTGCAGCGCGCCGCCGAGCATTTCGCCGAGCCCTTGCTGGCGGTCCGCGACAGCGTCGCGCGAGTGCTCGGCACCCAGCCACGGCACATCGCCCTGCTCGACTGCGCCAGCCGCGCCTGGTCGGTGGCCTTTGCCGCGGCCCTGGCCGCCCATCCACGGATACGGGCGATCAGCAGCTTCGACGAATACGGTTCCAACAGCCTGTGCCT
The DNA here is from genome assembly GCF_001810205.1 of Pseudomonas sp. HMSC076A11. Taxonomy (NCBI): domain Bacteria; kingdom Pseudomonadati; phylum Pseudomonadota; class Gammaproteobacteria; order Pseudomonadales; family Pseudomonadaceae; genus Pseudomonas; species Pseudomonas sp. HMSC076A11. The sequence goes on from NZ_KV800287.1 coordinate 360,040, forward strand.
GCTCGCCGCGCGCCAGCAGCGCGGGCTGGAGCTGCGCCTGATCGACGCACGCGGCGACGCCGCACAGCTGTTGCAACGGCTCGACGAGCAGTTGCACGACCTCGCCCCCGGCCAGACGCCGCTGCTGTCGCTCAGCGCGGTGCCCACCGGGCATGGCGCGGCTACCGCGCTGGAGGGCGTGGCCGAGCGCATCCGCGCCCATGACGGGCTGTTCTTCCTCGATGCCAGCCATGCGGTCGGCCAGTTGCCGCTGGCGGTGGAGGCGATCGGCTGCGACGTGCTGGTGTTCCCGCCACGCAAGTGGCTGCGCGGGCCAAAGGGACTCGGCGTGCTCTATCTCGGCGAACGCGCCCTGGAGCGCCTGGCCCTGCCCGACGGGCTGGACGTCGGCGGCGCGCAATGGAGCGACGCCTTCGCCTTGCAGGCACGGGATGATGCGCGGCGCTTCGAATGCTCGGAGTTCAACCCGGGGCTGCGCCTGGCGCTCAAGGCCAGTTGCGACTACCTGTTGCAGACCGACGTCCAGCGCATCGCCCGGCGCAACCGCCAGTTGCGCGAACGCATCGCCCAGCAGCTCTACCGCCGGCTCGGCTGGACGCCGCTGGAACAAGGGCCGCACGCCAGCGCGTTGATGACCTACGCGGCCCCCGAACTGAGCGGCGAGCAATGGCTGAAGCGCCTCCACGCGCGCGGCGTGAACGCCTCCTACATCGGCCCGCAGTATGCCCGCTGGGCGCTGCGCGAGCAGGCGCTGCCGGGGGTACTGCGCCTGACTCCGCACTACCTGACCGACGACAGCGAGATCGAGCGCCTCGGCGAGGCCCTGGAGGATTGCCTGCGACAGCGCGCCGCCAGTTGAGCGACCTTGCGCGAATGGCAACGTTGCGCCGCCGTGCCGGCGGTTGGCGCAACGCCGGGCGATTTGCGCAAGGTCTTTGTGCCGGCGGCAACGAGCGTTGCCGAATGCGCCGCGCACGGCCGCCGCCATGCGGTTTAAATCCCTCTCGTAGAACAACGCATAACGATCCCGCCAGCGACATCTTTCACCTGCCTGAGACACCGACGACTTTCGACGCCCTGGGCAGCCTTTCGGTCCCCCGCGGACCGCTCCGCCCTCAATGGAATGATGAATGGAGGAAAGACGACCATGACCGGATCCCGGAAAACCCTGATTCTCGGATGCGCCTCCACCGGCGCCAAGTTCACCCCGCGCAACCACGCCGCCACCGGCGACCGCCTGCTCGACAGCATCTGCACCGGCGCCACCATCCGCACCGCCCCTGGCGAACTGCTGGACGAAGCGCGCCAGCTCTACGAGATGGGTTGCCGCTACTACCACTATCACGCGCGCAACCCGCTGACCCAGGAACAGACCACCGACAACGACATCTACCAGGCGGTCAGCCGCGCCCTGCAGAACCGCTTCCCCGACCTGATGTTGAGCTTCGGCGCCAGCCGCAACGGCAGCGAGGTGCAGGAGAACATCCGCCGCTTCGGCGAGTGGGAGCGGGTCAGCCACTGCGCCATCCCGCTGCACCTGGGCGGTGCGCACTTCGTGACGATCCAGGCGGCCATCGAATTGCAGGTGATCTGCGAGCTGGAGAAGCAAAGGCGCAAGCTCGACCTCGACTATGCCTCCAGCCCGGCCTTCCTCGCCGACCTGCGCGACTACCAGCCGTCGACGGCGCTGGAAAAGGCCGAGTTGCAGACCCACTCCACCAGCAAGGGCGCCGACTACGGGGTGACCTCGCCGATGACCCAGTTCCAGGTCTACCGCAACGCCATCCAGGCGCGCCAGAAGCTCGGCCTGTTCCACGAGGTGGAGTGGGTGCAGCACGTGCGCAGCTACGCCATGACCCGTTTCGCCGTGGAGCACCCGCGCCTGCGCCTGGGCGGTTCCGGCCAGTTGAACGTGATCCTGCTGTTCGGCTTCTCGCCACGCCTGCCGTTCCCGGAGACCTACCAGCAGTTCCGCGCGGTGATCGAGAGCGCCAAGAGCCTGGAGTACGATATCGGCGAACCCGGCGTGCGCAAGCGCAAGGTCAGCATCACGGTCGGCGCGGCGGTGATGCCGCAGCATGCCGCGCAGCACTTCCGGCCGCTCGACGTCGGCCCTCGCGCCGGCACCCCGCTCTGCGCGGTGCGCCGGCTGGCCGCCTATGCCGCGCAGGCGGACAGCCAGGTCGACGTGCTGCGGGTCGGCATGGAGGACACGCCCTATGCGGTGGACGATGACGGCCAGGTGACGCTCAGCGACAACTGCCAGTTGCTGCGCCAGGCTCTCGACGAACTGCGCGCCAACGGCGCCGAGGCCGAGCTCGACGGCGAACGGATCTTCCAGCGCATGGGCATGGAACGCACCCTCGGCGAATACCTGTCGCTGCAGCGCCTGCATCCGCTCGGCGAAGCCAACTTCACCCTCGCACGGGAGTTCGTCCAGTGACCGCCGCCCTCGCCGCGAACCCGACCCAGCGCTACCGCTGGGTCATCCTGCTGATCGCCACCTTCGCCCAGGCCTGCGCCTGCTTCTTCGTCCAGGGCATCGGCGCGATCGCCGTGTTCATCCAGAACGACCTGCAACTCTCGTCGCTACAGATCGGCCTGCTGGTGTCGGCGGCGCAGCTGGTGCCGATCGTCGGCCTGCTGGTGGCCGGCGAGCTGCTCGACCGCTACTCCGAGCGGCTGGTGGTCGGCCTCGGCACGCTGATCGTCGCGCTGGCCCTCTGCGCCTCGCTGTGGGCCACCGACTACCTGACCATCCTGCTGTTCCTGGTGGTCGTCGGCGCCGGCTACAGCACGGCGCAGCCGGGCGGCAGCAAGTCGGTGTCACGCTGGTTCGCCAAGACCCAGCTGGGCTTCGCCATGGGCATCCGCCAGGCCGGGCTGCCGCTGGGCGGCGCGCTGTCCGCCGCGCTGCTGCCGTACCTGGCGGGGATCTACGGCTGGCGCAGCGCATTCCTCGCCGGCGGCCTGGTAGCGTTCCTCGGCGCGCTGGCCTTCATGCTCTTCTACCGCACCCCGCCGGACGCCCCCGCGCCCGGCGCGAACCCCGCCGAACGCGACCTGGGCGCGGTGGTGAAGTCGCGGCTGGCGATGATCACCGATCCAGCGATGAAGAACATCGTCTGTTCCGGGGTGGCGCTGATCTCGGTGCAGTACGGCATCCTGGTGTTCACCGTGCTCTACCTGCACGAGACCCTGGAGATCGGCATCGGCATGGCCGCGACCCTGCTGTTCGTCGCCCAGGGCAGCGGCGTCGCCGGGCGCATCCTGCTGGCCGCCTGGAGCGACCGCTGCCGCGCCGGGCGCTACTTCCCGGTGATGGTCTGCCTCGGCGCGGTGATCCTCGGCCTGCTGGCGCTGGTCCTGCTGCCCCTGCAATCGCCGTTGGGGATGGGCCTGGTAGTGGCCTGGCTGGGCTTCTTCGGCTTCGGCTGGTACGGTCCCTGGGTGGCCTATGTGGCGGATACCGCGCCGGTCGGCAAGACCGGCTTCGCCCTCGGCCTGGCGATGGCCATCAACCAGTTGGCGATCGTTCTCGCGCCGCCGGCGCTGGGGCTGCTCAAGGACTTCAGCCACAGCTTCGTCCCCGGCTGGCTGGCGCTCTGCCTGATGGCGGCGGTAGCCCTTGTGGTCACCGCCTGGAGCGGCCGCGGCCTGCCCACCGCGCTGCCACAGAAGCACTGAAGCGATGACGGCCACGGCCGAGGAGGCACGATGCGCGCGATCCTGTTCGATGTGTTCGGTACCCTGGTGGACTGGCGTTCCAGCCTGATCGAGCAGTTCCAGGCGTTGGAGCGCGAACTCGGCGGGACCCTGCCCTGCGTGGAACTGACCGACCGCTGGCGCCAGCAATACAAGCCGGCGATGGACCGGGTACGCAACGGCCAGGCGCCCTGGCAGCACCTCGACCAGTTGCACCGGCAGAGTCTCGAGGCCCTGGCCGGAGAGTTCGGCCTGGCGCTGGACGAGGCCCTGCTGCAACGCATCACTGGCTTCTGGCACCGCCTGCGGCCGTGGCCGGACACGCTCGCCGGGATGCACGCGCTGAAGGCCGACTACTGGCTCGCCGCGCTGAGCAACGGCAACACCGCGCTGATGCTCGACGTCGCGCGGCACGCCGGGCTGCCCTGGGACATGCTGCTGTGCGCCGACCTGTTCGGCCACTACAAGCCCGACCCGCAGGTCTACCTCGGCGCCTGCCGCCTGCTCGACCTGCCGCCGCAGGAGGTGATGCTCTGCGCGGCGCACAACTACGACCTCAAGGCCGCGCGCGCCCTCGGCCTGAAGACCGCGTTCATCGCCCGGCCGCTGGAATACGGCCCCGGCCAGTCCCAGGACCTCGCCGCCGAGCAGGACTGGGACCTGATCGCCAGCGACCTGCCGGACCTGCACCGGCAACTGGCGGCCTCGGCCTGACCGACTTCCTCCTTCCTGCCCCCTGAACCGCTCGCCCAACCCGCGCGCCACGGCGCGCCGGGAAAGGCGCGCGCAGCGCCGGCACGCGTCCGGCAGGAGCTTCGTCATGTCCGCGAAGGATACCCCGGCCCCCCAGGCCGCCGAGCCCGGTCGCGCCCAGCCGGTCGAAGTCCCCGGCGGCGGCCACTGGTGGCGCCGCCTGCTGGCCTTCGCCGGCCCCGGCTACCTGGTCGCGGTGGGCTACATGGACCCGGGCAACTGGGCCACCGACGTCGCCGGCGGCGCGCAACTGGGCTACCTGCTGCTCTCGGTAATCCTGCTCTCCAGCCTGATGGCGATGCTGCTGCAGGCGCTGTCCGCGCGCCTGGGCATCGCCAGCGGCCTGGACCTGGCCCAGGCCTGCCGCGAACGCTACTCGCCGAGCACCTGCCGCCTGCTGTGGCTGGCCTGCGAGACGGCGATCATCGCCTGCGACCTGGCCGAGGTGATCGGCACCGCCATCGCCCTGAAGCTGCTGTTCGGCCTGCCGCTGGCCTGGGGCGCCTTGCTCTGCGTGGGCGACGCGCTGCTGGTGCTGGTCCTGATCGGACGTGGCCAGCGGCCGCTGGAGGCCTTCGTGGTGGCGTTGCTGACACTGATCTTCGCCTGCTTCGCGGTACAGTTGCTGCTCTCGCGTCCCGAACTCGGCGAGGTGCTCCAAGGGTTCTTGCCGAGCCCGCGGGTGCTCAGCGACCCGGCTGCCCTGTACCTGGCGATCGGCATCGTCGGCGCGACCGTCATGCCGCACAACCTCTACCTGCATTCCTCGCTGGTGCAGAGCCGCGCCTACCCGCGCAGCCTTGCCGGCAAGCGCCAGGCGCTGCGCTGGGCGGTGGCCGACAGCAGCCTGGCGCTGACCCTGGCGCTGCTGGTCAACGCGGCGATCCTGATCGTCGCCGCCAGCGTGTTCCACCGCAACGGGCACACCGAGGTGGTCGATATCGAGCAGGCCCACGCGCTGCTCTCGCCATTGCTCGGCCTGGAACTCGCCTCGCTGCTGTTCGCCGTGGCGCTGCTCGCGTCCGGCCTCAACTCGACGGTCACCACCACCCTGGCCGGGCAGATCGTCATGGAGGGCTTCCTCCGCCTGCGCCTGGCGCCCTGGGCGCGGCGCCTGCTGACCCGTGGCGTCGCAGTGCTGCCGGTGCTGCTGGTGACCCTGCTCTACGGCGAGGATGGCACCGCGCGGCTGCTGATCTTCAGCCAGGTGATCCTGTCGATGCAGTTGCCGCTGGCAGTGATCCCGCTGCTACAGTTCGTTTCCGACCGGCGCCTGATGGGCCCGCTGGCGATCGGCGCCGGGACCCGGTGGCTGGCCTGGGCGGTAGCGCTGGCGATCGTCGGCCTGAACCTGCAACTGCTGGCCGACTTCGCGTTCGGCTGAGCATTGCCTGAGGGCACGCTGCGCGGTGCGGGACGCGCACTCAGGCAATGCTCAGCCATCGAGACCGCGGGGAAAACGGTCGGCCACCAGGTTCAAGGCGATGCCATGCTCCAGGCAGGCCTTGAGCCCGGCCAGCACCAGGGTGAAACCTTCGGTGGCGTCGACCACCCGCGGGATGACCTCTTCCGGGGTGCCGACGAAACCGCTGTTGCGGATGCTGACGAAGGTCCCGGCGCCGGGCAGTTCCTCGAACAGCCACTCCACCTGGGAAGGGTTGCTGTCGCCATTCGGCCATTCGATGAGGATGCGGCGGTTCGTCTGCAGGTCCTTCACTTCGATTTCCTGGGAAACCCCGTACATGTCCCAGTGCCAGCGCAGCCGTTTCCCGGCTTCGAGGCGGGCATCGCCGCGGCTGAACCAGAACCTGGCGGTGATGGCCGGATCGACGAAGGCTTCGAAGACCTCGGCGATGGGGCGGCGGATCAGCATTTCCGCCTTGGCGACGACCTGTGCGACGGCAGTCATGGCAAGTCCTCCATGGGGGTGGGCAAGGGAGCGGCCGCCGCATCGGGCGGCCGCTCGTGGCTAGTGGCTCAGGCCGGGTATTTCTCGTTCAGAGCGTAGAGGATCGCCGCCGTCTCCACATCCAGCGCGCCGTCGTAGTTCTCCGGGCGGAAATGCATCTGGAAAGCGCGCAGCAGGCTGGTGAAGTAGGCATCGTCGACCGTCGCCGGCAGCGCATAGCCGTACAGGCGGAACGCCTCCAGCAGGTCGGCGCGCGGCGGCAGGCCGTCGCGCTCGAAGCCTTCGCGATAGCGATCGCGGGTGGCGTCGTCGTACCAGGCGCCGATACCGGCCTCGTAGAGTTCCTTCCAAGGCAGCTTCGGACCCGGGTCGGACTTGCGCCCGACGGCGATGTCGGAGTGGCCGACCACGTTCTTCGGGGTCATGTCCGGGTAGCGCTGCAGGATGTTCTTCGCCAGTTGCTTGAGTGCGTTGATCTGCGAGCGCTCGTAGTCGGGGAAGGTGAACACGCCGTCGTCGTCGCGGGCGAGGTTGACGATCTCGATGCCGATGGAGGTGTCGTTGAGGTTGTCGCGGCGCGCCCAGCCGCTGACGCCGGCGTGCCAGGCGCGGTCTTCCTCGGCGACCAGGTTGAAGATGCGCTGGCCCTTGAAGCCGGCGGCCTTGTAGCTGGGGTCATGCGGCGCCGGGATCAGGTAGTGGGCACTGGCGGCGCCGGTGGTCAGCGCCTTGACCGAGGCGGCGAAGTCGAGCGCGGTGTAGTGCAGCACCAGGAAGCGCACGCGTTTGCCGTAGGGGGTAGTGGTGCGATAGCTGTTGTAGTCGATGGTCAGCATGGTTTTCACCTTTTTGCGGATGATGGAAAGCCCCCGGCCACAGGCTCGCCTGTAGCTAGGGACGTCGATGCAGCGATGAGGTTCAGGGGCCGGCCAAGAAAACGCGGACCCCGGCTAAACCGGAAGGAAGAAGACCGGGCATAAAAAAGCCCGGCACGCGGCCGGGCAAAAGGGATACACCAAAGGCAAGCCCCAGCGAACTGGGGGTGCGGGGGCTCACCGAGGCCACTGAACGATGGCGTTATGACAGCACCCGGCACAACCGAACTTTAAGTTGGCCGGACGCCGTGCGGGCGCACCCCAGAGCCTTTCGCACCGGTCGCCGCCCGCTGCGTCCGGTTGCGCGGCGGGCAGAAACGACGAAGCCCGGCGCTGGGGCCGGGCTTCGAGGGCGACCACGGGAAACGTGATCATGGGAAAAAACTACCGCGAGCGTCCCGCCGCGTGCAACACCGTTCGTCCGTTGGCCGCTCTACTTTGCACTTCTTCACAAAGTTCACCAATAGCCATACAGACCCTCGACAGAGTGACTACTACTCTATCCACGCCAGGTCCGATTGCTCCTCCATCTCCTGGCATTCCCGGCCACTGTCCACCCCCGCACAGTGGCTTTTTTTCGCCTGCGCCTAGCGTCGTGCCAGCGGCGCCTCGTCCCGCGCCAGCATCAGCGCCAGGATGCAGCCGAGGAGGAACGCCTGCAGCGCCAGGCGAGCGGCCAGCAGCGTCGGCGGGAAGGATGGGAACAGGTCGGGGTGCTGCCACATGTAGAGGTTGGCCGGGGTCACGCAGAGGGTCAGGATGAACAGCCCGCACGCCGCCAGCCGGCGCCATGCCGGCACCAGCAGGGCGGCGGCGCCGAGCAGTTCGAAGACCCCGCTGACCCACACCGCCGCCAGCGGCCAGGGCACGTAGGGCGGGACGATGCCGACGAAGAAATCGGTGAAGACGAAGTGGCCCAGCCCACCCAGCAGGAACCAGGCGGACACGAAGGCCAGGAGCAGCGTGCGAGCGGGCGACGGCATGGATAACCTCGGCGCGGCGATGGAACGGCAATCCTGCCACGCGCCGCCGACGCCAGGCCCATAACCTTTGCCCGGTTGGCAGGCGTCCGCCGAAACAAATGCTCAAACATTCCCGCCGCCGGGGCGACATCTGCTCAAAAAATGTCCTGGCCTTTCTTCGTCGAAAGACATACAATCCGGGACTGCGTACCAAACTGAAAGTCAATCAGGCTTTACCCCAAGACCGGGCCCACAGATGAAAAGGGCTCTACCATCAGGGTTACAGCCTTCCGATGGTTCTTCGGTCGCCACTCTTCTGAAGCAATCCCCTGCCAAGCAGGGCCGATGGGAAGACCGGCGTCCCGCAATACCACCCGCAGATTGATCAGGATCCTGGCCTGGAAACTTTCCTGCCAATCGATCCTCTGATTAGTACCTGAACTGCCAGCTTGCTCTTTTCGAAAAAAGCCGGCATAACCAGTACGTTCCCCCGACACAAAGCTTTCTTGGCACTGTCACGGAGCGGGAACATTTGCAATATACGCTGCTCCATAAGCGTGAAAGTAAAGGAACATAAGAATATGTCTATTCAACATCGTACTCAGGATGCAATTCGCACCCTAACCGCCGCATTTGCGCCGTTCGACTGCCTGATCCAGGCAACTCGTAAAGGAAACTTCAGTTTCACCATCGTTGACCAGCATGGCGTGGCCTGCCACAGCGAGCGCCTGTATCCGGAGCAGTACGACGACTCCGGCAAAATGGAAGAAGTGATCAATCGAGTTCGCAAGAAAACACTGGCTGCCTGAATCATGCAAGCATCAGCGCGAATGCAAGGAAAAGCCCCGTCCCCGACGGGGCTTTTTTGTGGGACAGCGAAAAGTACAGGTTAAGTTGAAGAAAGTTCCCACGCAGGAAATAAATATTTACTTATTCCTTTTTAAATATTTCCTCGCCAACTTCGTCATATTCCCGCGGCCAGGGGAAACAAGCGCAGGCCGTTTCTCCCGTACTCCACTCAGACGATCGCCAGGTTTCGCTTGCGGGTAGGCGGCGGAAACGCCTGGTCGAGCGCCCGCAGGTCATCGGCGCTCAGTTCCAGGTCGGCCGCCGCTGCATTCTGGCGGATGTGAGCGGACGTCACCGCCTTCGGGATCGCGATCACCCCCTGCTCCAGTAGCCAGGCCAGGGCGACCTGGGCGCTGCTGGCGTCGTGGCGCGCGGCGATCTCGCCGAGCGCCGGGTGCCGTAGCAGCCTGCCGCCCTGCCCCACCGGACAGTAGGCCATCACCGGCATGCCGCGCTCCTGGCACCAGGGCAGCAGGTCGTATTCGATACCGCGTTCCTCCAGGTTGTACATCACCTGGTTGGCGGCACAGGCGCTGCCGTCCAGTTCGTACATGTCGCCCAGGTCGAAGTTGGACACGCCCCAGCGCAGGATCTTGCCCTGGTCGCGCAACCGCTCGAAGGCTTCGATGGTTTCCTCCAGCGGATACCGGCCCTGCCAGTGCAGCAGGTAGAGGTCGATGGTTTCGCAACCGAGCCGGCGCAGGCTGCGCTCGCAGGCCGCCGGCAGACCCTTGCGGCTGGCGTTGTGCGGGTAGACCTTGCTGACTAGGAAGACCTCTTCGCGGCGTCCCGCGATAGCCGCGCCGACCACGTCTTCGGCGCCGCCCTCGGCGTACATCTCGGCGGTATCGATCAGCGTCATCCCCAGCTCGATGCCTTCGCGCAGCGCCGCGACCTCGCGCTTGCGTTCGCCGGGCTGCTCGCCGATATGCCAGGTACCCTGGCCGATGGCGGCGACCTCCTGGCCATCGATCAGCGTGAGCGTTTTCATGCAGCGTCTCCTGTGGTGAATGGACGGGGCCTCATGCCCAGGGATCATAGCTGCCGAAGCTCCAGACGTGGCCCTCCGGATCGCGGCAAGTGAAGCCGCGACCGCCGTAGTCCTCGTCCTTGATGTCGATGACGATCTCGGCGCCGGCGGCCTGGGCGCTGCGGAACAGGGCGTCGGGATCGGCGACCACCAGGTAGAGGCTCTGGGTATTGCCGCCGGCTTCGTCGACGTGCCGCATCAGCCGACCGTAGGCGTTGTCGCGGACGCTCGAGCCGAGCATCAGCATGCCGTTGGCGCCGTTCGGGCTGGCGTAGGTCAACTCGGCGTGGAGCACCTGTCCGTCCTCGCCGGGCACCACCAGCTTGCGCTGGAAGCCAAAGGTCCGGCACAGCCAGTCGATGGCGGCCGGCGCATCGCGGTAACGCAGGCAGGGAATGACGCTGGCGACGGTGTTGCTGGCGGGCGTGTGCATGGCGCATACCTCCGGGGGAAAGCACGACCACCAGCATAGACGCTGGACCGGACCGCCCCCGAGGCACGGATGGGCGGCGCGCCCTTCAGCGCAGCAGCGCCAGCACCCCGCCGAGCAACGGCACTCCGGCGGCGCAAGGCAATGCCCAGCGTGGCCGCCAGGCGAGCAGCAGGACCAGCGTGCCGGCCGCCAGCATCAGCAGGCAGGACCAGAAGACGATGCCGATCTCCACGCCCTGCCGGTGGATCGAGAAGGCCAGTGCCAGGCCCAGGTCGAGCAGCGCCACGCCGCGTAGCAGAAGCACCCGGGGAGCCGACGGCTCGTGGCCGAGGAGGTTCTTGTGGTGGCGGTTCATGGCCAGGCAGAGAGCGGTGAAAGCCAGCAGGTTGAGGCCGAAGACCAGCAGCATCAGGCCACCTCCTGGACGTTCAGGCGTCGCCGGACGGGCTTGCTCGACGCTTGCCGACGTCGCCAACCTAGCCAGGCGCAGAGCAGGCCGAGGCCCAGCAGGCTGAGGTCGACGCCGGCCAGCACCCAGTCGCCGCGCTGCAGGCTGGCCAACAGGTTGCCTTCCGGGCTACGCAGCAGGCCGAGCAGCGGCAGGCCCAGCGCCAGCACGGCGGCGAGGCGCAGTTGCGTGCGACCGAGGGTCCCGCTGTTGCGGCGGACGATGGCCCACAGCGCGACCAGCGCCCAACTGGCGCAAAACACGCGGATCTCCCAGGTGTCGCGGCCGGCCAGTTGCGTCGGCAGCAGGCGGTTGCCCCACAGCAGCGCCAGGCTGGCCAGCGGCAGGCCGCCGCAGACCGCCAGGTTCAGCGCCCGCACCAGACCAACGCCACGACTGCCGCGGACCTCGCGCTTGGCCAGCCAGACCTGCAACCCGCCGAAGATCATCATCGCCCCGGACAGCCCGAGCAACAGGTACATCCAGCGCACCAACTGGCCGCCCCACTGGATCATGTGCAGGCCGGTCAGCCAGCCGTAGGTGGCGTAGCCGGGCGCATAGGACGGCTGGGCATGCAGCAGTTCGCCGCTGGAGGCATCGAAGTTGACCGTGCGCTGGTCGTCGAGGATGCGCGAGGCGTCGCGCCGGCGGATGTCCACGGTGGCCGCCTCGTCATAGGGATGGTGGACGCTGATCCAGCCCGGCGCGCCGCCGTCGCCCCAGACCTTGCCGGCCTCGACGATCAGGCCGTCGATGGACGCCGGCGGCCCCGCCGGGCGGCCGACTTCCTCGCGTTCGTAGGAGCCCTGCACTTCATGGAAGAAGCGCTCGCCATCGTTCTGGTAGACCACCTGCAGGCCCGCCTGCATGTAGTAGACGATGAAGATCACCAGGCCGGTGTAGGCGATCATCAGGTGGAACGGCAGGCCGATCACCCCCAGCACGTTGTGCGCGTCGAGCCAGGCGCGCTGCCGCGCCGCCTGCGGGCGCAGGGTGAAGAAGTCCTTGAAGATCCGCCGGTGCACGATGGTCCCGCTGACCAGCGCCACCAGCATCAGCATCCCGGCGATGCCGACGATGTACAGGCCGACCATGCCGGCGTGCAGGTCGTAGTGCAGGGTGAAGAAGAACTCGCCGCCGACTGTCTTCGGCAGCGGCTGGCCGCTCACCGCGTCCAGCTGAAAGACCTTGAACTCGCTGCCGTCGCGCGGCTCCCAGCCGGCGTTCCAGTAGGGCGCCCGCTCGCTCGGCGGCAGCATCCACCAGGCATGGGCATCGGGGGCGCGCTGGCGCAACCAGTCGCGCACCTGGTCGGCGCCCAGCGACTGCGCGCCGGGCAGGTGCAGGTCCGGCTGCATCCAGCGGGTCAGCTCCTTGTCGAAGCTGGCCAGGCTGCCGGCGAAGACGATGACGAACAGCAGCCAGCTGACCAGCAGCCCCGACCAGGTATGCAGGCCGGACATCGATTGACGCAGGTTCATGGACGCGCTCCGTAGTCGAGGCCGAGCCAGGCCAGGCCGCCCAGCGCCAGGCTGGCCAGCGCCAGCACCCAGCAGGCGCGCCAGGCGCTGCGCGCGGCGAAGGCGTAGACGATGGCCGCGACCCACACGGCGAAGCAGCCGAGGCTGCCGAACGAGACCCGGTCGGGACGCGGCAGCGGCAGGTAGATGCTCAGGCAGGCGGTGACCGCATAGGCCAGCGCGTAGCCAAGCAGGACCGCGACGAGGATGCGGCCGGTGACGGACAGTCCGCCGGCCAGGGCCTGGCTGGTCATGGGGTGGCGTCCCGGGTGGAAACAGGGCCTTGCATCGTCGCTACCTCGTCTGGCTGGCACGGCGACGCCGCGCTCGCGGGTGGCGAGGCGGTCGTCGATTCGGAAGGTTTGCGACTGTATCTCAATTACGTTCGCATTTGTACTTGCTCCGGACGACCGCCAGGTCGCGTCGCGCCAGGGATTGCCGGGGTCCGACGAGTGCGGGTCGTATCCCGTCGCATTCGTCCGCCGCGCCATACGTCCATCTCCGCTCTGCGCAAGCGCGCCGAGCTTGGTAATATCGGCTGTTTGCGGTTTCGGCTGGTCTCGCCGAAGGACATACCGGATGACTTCACCCTCCGCCCCAGACACCCAGCTCAGCCTGGCCATCGACCCGGCCCGGCCGTATGCGCGGCTGACCCTCGGCAGCCACGTGCACAGCGGCTACGACCTGCGCAGCGGACGCATGCAGAGCATTTCCCGGCACCGTGCGGCGCTGGCCTTCATCTATGCCGGCGAGGCGGTTTCCGGGCGTCCCGGCAGCGAGCCACGGGAGGCCCAGCGGCGTATCGAACGGCGTCCGGCGCACGAGCAGGAATACCGCGAGACCCTGCGCCGCCTCGGCTTCAAGCCGGCGACCCGGCGCAGCGACGCGCTCGAGGAGAGCGCCGGCGAGATGTTCGAACTGCCCGGCGACAACGCCTGGCTGCACTTCATGCAGGACGACCTGCCGCGCCTGCGCCAGCAAGGCTGGTTCATCGACATCCGCGCCGACTTCGCCTACGACCTGACGCCCATCGACGCCTGGTACGCCGAGGTCGAGGAAGCCGACGACCGCCAGTGGTTCGAGCTGGAACTGGGCATCCAGGTCGCCGGCCAGCGGGTCAGCCTGCTGCCGGCGCTGACCGAACTGATCCGCCGCAGCCCGGCCCTGCTCGATCCGCGCGCCCTCGCCCGGCACGCCGACGAAGAGCAACTGGTGCTGCGCCTGGAACTCAACCCGCCGCTGCGCGTGGCGCTGCCCTTCGGCCGCCTGAAGCCGGTGCTGGCGGCGCTTTCCGACTTCTACCTGGGCGACCCCGAACCGCAGCGCAAGCTGCGCCTGGGCGCACCGGACGCGGCGCGCCTGGCCGATCTCGACGAGTTGCCGCTGGCCTGGGAAGGCGGCGACAACCTGCGCGACTTCGCCCGCCGCCTACGCAGTTTCCAGGCTCGTCCGGCGACCCCGCCGCAAGGCCTGCGCGCCGAACTGCGGCCCTACCAGCTCGAAGGCCTGAGCTGGATGCAGACCCTGCGCGAACTCGACAGCGGCGGCGTGCTGGCCGACGACATGGGGCTGGGCAAGACCTTGCAGTCGCTGGCCCACGTGCTCCTGGAAAAGCAGGCCGGGCGGCTCGACACGCCGGCGCTGGTGGTGATGCCCACCAGCCTGATCCCCAACTGGCTGGACGAGGCCGAGCGCTTCGCCCCCGATCTGCGCGTGCTGGCCCTGCACGGCGCCGGCCGGCGCCGCGACTTCGCCCGCATCGACGAGCACGACCTGGTGCTGACCACCTATGCCCTGCTGCCACGCGACGCCGCCGAGCTGGGCAAGCGGCGGTTCCACCTGCTGATCCTCGACGAGGCGCAGAACATCAAGAACGCCACCACCAAGGCCGCCGTCGCCGCCCGCGAGCTGGCGGCACGGCATCGCCTGTGCCTGACCGGCACGCCGCTGGAGAACCACCTCGGCGAACTCTGGTCGCTGTTCCATTTCCTGATGCCCGGCTGGCTCGGCGACGCCCGCCAGTTCGCCCAGGACTACCGCACGCCGATCGAGAAGCACGGCGACGAGGCACGCCTCAGCCACCTGGCCGCGCGCCTGCGGCCGTTCCTGCTGCGACGGACCAAGGAACAGGTGGCCTCGGAACTGCCGCCGAAGAGCGAGTTCACCCAGTTCGTCGAACTCAGCGAGGCGCAACGCGAACTCTACGAGACCGTGCGCCTGGCGCTGGACCGCAAGGTCCGCGAGGAGATCGCCCGGCGCGGCCTGGCGCGCAGCCGCATCGTGATCCTCGAGGCGCTGCTCAAGCTGCGCCAGGTCTGCTGCGACACGCGCCTGCTGCAACGCCAGGAAGACGGCGCGCGCAGCGGCCGGGCGCTCAGCTCGGGCAAGCTGGCCTACCTGCTCGACATGCTCGACGAACTGATCGCCGAGGGTCGCCGGGTCCTGCTGTTCTCGCAGTTCACCTCGATGCTCGCGCTGATCGAGGACGCCCTGCGCCAGCGCGGCGTCGACTACGTCCTGCTGACCGGCGAGACCCGCGACCGCCGCGCCCCGGTACAGCGCTTCCAGAGCGGCAAGGTGCCGGTGTTCCTGATCAGCTTGAAGGCAGGCGGGGTCGGCCTCAACCTGACCGCGGCGGACACCGTGATCCACTACGATCCCTGGTGGAACCCGGCGGTGGAGAACCAGGCCAGCGACCGCGCCTACCGCATCGGCCAGGACAAGCCGGTGTTCGTCTACCGGCTGATCGCCCGCGGCACGGTGGAAGAGAAGATCCAGCACCTGCAGCAGGAAAAGGCCGCCCTCGCCGACGGCTTGTTCAGCGAAGGCAACGGCGACGGCTGGAAGCTCGACGAGGCCGATATCGACGCGCTGTTCGCGCCCTTGCCCAAGGCGCTCTGAGGGCCGCCCGGATTCAGCGCGCGACGCCGCGGTAGACGTAGGTCATCGGCCGCGGCCCGGGCAGGTAGCCCTGTTCCAGCTCGTCGATGCGAAAGCCGGCCTCGCGCAGCAAGGCCGGCATGTCGCGGTCCAGGTGGCAACCGCCGGCCAGCGGTTTCCACCAGGGCGTCAGGCGCCGTTGCCAGGCCAGCACCGAGGCGTCCGGCGCGCGCCCATGCTCGCAGAACAGCAATTCGCCGCCACGCTTCAGCACCCGACGCATCTCGCCCAGCGCCGGCAGCGGCGCGGCGATGGAGCAAAGGGTGAAAGTGCAGACGATGGTGTCGAAGCTTTCCGCCTCGGCGCGGATCTCGCCAAGCTCGAGGGCGACCATTTCCACCGGGATGCCGATTTGCGCCGCGCGCTCGCGGGCCAGCGCCTGCATTTGCGCGGCCGGGTCGACGCCGACGATCGCCGACACCTTCGCCGCGTCGTAGAAGCCCAGGTTGAGCCCGGTGCCCAGACCGATCTCCAGCACCCGCCCATGGGCGCGCGGCACCAGCAGCGAACGCTGCTTCATCACGTCGCCCATGCCGCAGGCGAAGTCGATCAGGCGCGGCAACACGTAACGGTCATAGATGCCCACGAAACTCTCTCCTGGCACAGCGGCTGGAGGGGAAAGCATAGACCAGCGATGCATTAGACGATTGTCGACAATCAAGCGACGAATGATTGACCCCACGCAATCCAGGCGGTAGCTTTCGCAAACATTGTCGACACATCGACCCGAACAGCCAGTACCATGACCCAGAACCCGCCCCCTCTCGAGATTGCCCATGACGACGGAGAGACCTTGTCGGAACACGTCTTCCGCAAGATCCAGAGCGCCATCGTCAGCGGCGAGATCGCGCCGGGCAGCAAGATCTCCGAGCCGGAGCTGGCGCGCACCTACGGCATCAGCCGCGGCCCGCTGCGCGAGGCGATCCACCGCCTGGAAGGCCTGCGCCTGCTGGTGCGGGTGCCGCATGTCGGGGCGCGGGTGGTGTCGCTGAGCCACGCCGAGCTGATCGAGCTCTACGAGATCCGCGAGTCCCTGGAAGGCATGGCCTGCCGACTGGCCGCCGAGCGCATGAGCCAGGCCGAGATCGACGAGTTGCGCCGGGTGCTCGACACCCACGAGCGCGACGAGGCGTTCCAGGCCGGGCGCGGCTATTACCAGCAGGAAGGCGACTACGACTTCCACTACCGGATCATCCAGGGCAGCGGCAACGCCACTCTCACCCGCATGCTCTGCGGCGAGCTCTACCAACTGGTGCGGATGTACCGCATCCAGTACTCGACCACGCCGAACCGGCCGCGCCAGGCCTTCGCCGAACACCACCGCATTCTCGACGCCATCGCCGACCGTGACGGCGAACTGGCCGAGCTGCTGATGCGCCGCCACATCAGTGCGTCGCGCCGCAATATCGAGCGCCAGCTGGAACCCCAGCCGGCGAAGCTCGCCTCCGCTTCCTCCACCGTCTAAGAGGTCCGTGATGAGCCAGACGTCCCTTACCCCCGGCCAGCGCTTCCGCGAAGCCGTGGCCACCGAACACCCGCTGCAGGTGGTCGGCACCATCAACGCCAACCACGCCCTGCTGGCCAAGCGCGCCGGCTTCAAGGCCATCTACCTGTCCGGCGGCGGCGTCGCCGCCGGTTCCCTGGGCCTGCCGGACCTGGGTATCAGCGGCCTCGACGACGTGCTCACCGACGTGCGCCGGATCACCGACGTCTGCGACCTGCCGCTGCTGGTGGACGTCGACACCGGCTTCGGCTCCTCGGCGTTCAACGTCGCCCGCACGGTGAAGTCGATGATCAAGTTCGGCGCCGCCGCGATGCATATCGAGGACCAGGTCGGCGCCAAGCGCTGCGGCCATAGGCCGAACAAGGAGATCGTCTCGCAGCAGGAGATGGTCGACCGCATCAAGGCCGCCGTCGATGCCCGCAGCGACGACTCCTTCGTGATCATGGCGCGCACCGACGCGCTGGCCGTGGAAGGCCTGCAGGCCGCCATCGACCGCGCCTGCGCCTGTGTCGAGGCCGGTGCCGACATGATCTTCCCGGAAGCCATGACCGAACTGGCCATGTACAAGGAATTCGCCGCCGCGGTGAAGGTGCCGGTGCTGGCCAACATCACCGAGTTCGGCGCCACCCCGCTGTTCACCACCGACGAACTGGCCTCCGCCGACGTGTCCCTGGTGCTCTACCCGCTGTCGGCCTTCCGCGCCATGAACAAGGCGGCGGAGAACGTCTACACCGCGATCCGTCGCGACGGCACCCAGAAGAATGTGATCGATACCATGCAGACCCGCATGGAGCTGTACGATCGCATCGATTACCACAGCTTCGAGCAGAAGCTCGACGCGCTCTTCGCGCAGAAGAAGAACGCCTGAACATCGAGCCCGGCGTGCGCCTGAGCGCCGGTCCGCGAACCCCGTGAAACCGAGTTGCAGCATCCAGAAAAAGTTCAAGAAAGGAGAGAGCAATGGCTGAAGCAAAAGTACTGAGTGGCGCCGGCCTGCGTGGCCAGGTGGCCGGTCAGACAGCCCTGTCCACCGTCGGCCAGGAAGGCGCCGGCCTGACCTACCGTGGCTACGACGTCCGCGACCTGGCGGCGGCGGCGATCTTCGAGGAAGTCGCCTACCTGCTGCTCTACGGCGAACTGCCGAACAAGCAACAGCTCGACGCCTACCTGAAGAAGCTCCAGGGCCAGCGCGACCTGCCGCAGGCGCTGAAGGAAGTTCTCGAACGGATTCCCAAGGACGCCCACCCGATGGACGTGATGCGCACTGGCGCCTCGGTCCTCGGCACCCTGGAACCGGAGCTGAGCTTCGACCAGCAGCGCGACGTCGCCGACCGCCTGCTCGCCGCCTTCCCGGCGATCATGACCTACTGGTACCGCTTCACCCACGAAGGCCAGCGCATCGACTGCAACAGCGACGAGCCGACCATCGGCGGGCACTTCCTCGCCCTGCTCCACGGCAAGAAGCCCAGCGAGCTGCACGTGAAGGTGATGAACGTCTCGCTGATCCTCTACGCCGAGCATGAGTTCAACGCATCCACCTTCACCGCGCGGGTTTGCGCCTCGACCCTGTCCGACCTCTACTCCTGCGTCACCGGCGCCATCGGCTCGCTGCGCGGCCCGCTGCACGGCGGCGCCAACGAGGCGGCGATGGAACTGATCGAACGCTTCTCTTCGCCGCAGGAAGCCACCGCCGAGCTGCTGAAGATGCTCGAGCGCAAGGACAAGATCATGGGCTTCGGGCATGCCATCTACAAGGATTCCGACCCACGCAACGAAGTGATCAAGGGTTGGTCGAAGCAGCTCGCCGACGAGGTCGGCGACAAGGTCCTGTTCGCGGTTTCCGAGGCCATCGACAAGACCATGTGGGAGCAGAAGAAGCTGTTCCCCAACGCCGACTTCTACCACGCCTCGGCGTATCACTTCATGGGCATCCCGACCAAGCTGTTCACGCCGATCTTCGTCTGCTCGCGGACCAGCGGCTGGACCGCCCACGTCTTCGAACAGCGCGCCAACAACCGCATCATCCGCCCGAGCGCCGAGTACACCGGCGTCGAGCAGCGCGCGTTCGTGCCGCTGGAGCAACGCTGATCCACGCCGTCCGGCGCGCCGAACGCGAGCGCGCCGGACGGTTGCCGCACCCAGAATTCGAAAGGCCGGCGTGGGCTGCGCCACGGCGCGAGCGACACGCTTCCGAACACCCCGTGATTGAGTCCGAGCCATGAACAGCGCACACCGCAAACCGCTCCCCGGCACCCGCCTGGACTACTTCGACGCCCGCGAGGCGGTCGAGGCGATCCAGCCCGGTGCCTACGCCAAGCTGCCCTATACCTCCCGCGTGCTCGCCGAGAACCTGGTGCGCCGCTGCGACCCGGCGACCCTGGAGGCTTCGCTGCGCCAACTGGTCGAGCGCAAGCGCGACCTCGACTTCCCCTGGTACCCGGCGCGGGTGGTCTGCCATGACATCCTCGGGCAGACCGCTCTGGTCGACCTCGCCGGCCTGCGCGACGCCATCGCCGACAAGGGCGGCGATCCGGCCCAGGTCAACCCGGTGGTGCCGGTGCAACTGATCGTCGACCACTCGCTGGCGGTGGAATGCGGCGGCTACGACCCCGAGGCCTTCGCCAAGAACCGCGCCATCGAGGACCGCCGCAACGAGGACCGCTTCCACTTCATCGACTGGACCAAGCAGGCCTTCCGCAACGTCGACGTGATCCCGCCGGGCAACGGCATCATGCACCAGATCAACCTGGAGAAAATGTCGCCGGTGATCCAGGCGCGCGACGGCGTGGCCTTCCCCGATACCTGCGTGGGCACCGACAGCCATACCCCGCACGTCGACGCCCTGGGCGTGATCGCCATCGGCGTCGGCGGCCTGGAAGCGGAAAACGTGATGCTCGGCCGCGCCTCCTGGATGCGCCTGCCGGACATCGTCGGCGTCGAGCTGAGCGGCCGTCGCCAGCCGGGCATCACCGCCACCGACGTGGTGCTGGCCCTGACCGAGTTCCTGCGCAAGCAGAAGGTGGTCGGCGCCTACCTGGAGTTCTACGGCGAAGGCGCCTCCAGCCTGACCCTCGGCGACCGCGCGACCATCTCCAACATGGCTCCGGAATACGGCGCCACCGCGGCGATGTTCGCCATCGACCAGCAGACCATCGACTACCTGCGCCTCACCGGCCGCGACGACGAGCAGGTCGCCCTGGTGGAGGCCTATGCGCGCACCGCCGGACTCTGGGCCGACAGCCTGGTCGACGCCGAGTACGAGCGGGTACTGAAGTTCGACCTGTCCAGCGTGGTGCGCAACATGGCCGGCCCGTCCAATCCGCACGCCAGGGTCGCCACCAGCGAACTGGCGGCGAAAGGCATCGCCGGCAACCTCGAGCGGGCCCGCGCCGAGGAAGCCGAGGGCCTGATGCCGGACGGCGCGGTGATCATCGCCGCGATCACCAGTTGCACCAACACCAGCAACCCGCGCAACGTGATCGCCGCCGGCCTGCTGGCGCGCAACGCCGACCGCCTCGGCCTGGTCCGCAAGCCATGGGTGAAGACCTCGCTGGCACCCGGCTCCAAGGTGGTCACCGAATACCTGCGCGAAGCCGGCCTGCTGCCGCACCTGGAAGCCCTCGGCTTCGGCGTGGTGGCCTACGCCTGCACGTCTTGCAACGGCATGTCCGGCGCCCTCGACCCGGCGATCCAGCAGGAGATCGTCGAGCGCGACCTGTACGCCACCGCGGTGCTCTCCGGCAACCGCAACTTCGACGGGCGCATCCACCCCT
This sequence comes from Pseudomonas sp. HMSC076A11, assembly GCF_001810205.1. Classification (NCBI taxonomy): domain Bacteria; kingdom Pseudomonadati; phylum Pseudomonadota; class Gammaproteobacteria; order Pseudomonadales; family Pseudomonadaceae; genus Pseudomonas; species Pseudomonas sp. HMSC076A11. Next base: position 380,741 of record NZ_KV800287.1, read on the forward strand.
ACGCCAAGCAGGCCTTCCTCGCCTCGCCGCCGCTGGTGGTGGCCTACGCCATCGCCGGGACCATCCGCTTCGACATCGAGCGCGACGTGCTCGGCGTGGTGGACGGCAAGGAGATCCGCCTGAAGGACCTCTGGCCGAGCGACGAGGAGATCGACGCAGTGGTCAGGGCGGCGGTGAAGCCCGAGCAGTTCCGCCAGGTCTACATCCCGATGTTCGACATCACCCACGGCGAGCGCGAGAAGGTCGACCCGCTCTACGCCTGGCGCCCGACGAGCACCTACATCCGCCGCCCGCCGTACTGGGAAGGCGCCCTCGCCGGCGAACGCACCCTGCGCGGCATGCGCCCGCTGGCGGTGCTGCCGGACAACATCACCACCGACCACCTGTCGCCGTCCAACGCGATCCTCGCCGACAGCGCGGCGGGCGAATACCTGGCGAAAATGGGCCTGCCCGAGGAGGACTTCAACTCCTACGCCACCCACCGCGGCGACCACCTCACCGCACAACGCGCGACCTTCGCCAACCCGAAGCTGTTCAACGAGATGGTGCGCAACGCCGACGGCAGCGTGAAGCAGGGTTCGCTGGCGCGGGTCGAGCCGGAAGGCAAGGTGATGCGCATGTGGGAAGCCATCGAGACCTACATGGAGCGCAAGCAGCCGCTGATCATCGTCGCCGGCGCCGACTACGGGCAGGGTTCTTCGCGCGACTGGGCAGCCAAGGGCGTGCGCCTGGCCGGGGTGGAGGCGATCGTCGCCGAGGGCTTCGAGCGCATCCACCGCACCAACCTGATCGGCATGGGCGTGCTGCCGCTGGAGTTCAAGCCGGGTACCACCCGCCTGACCCTGGGGATCGACGGCAGCGAGACCTTCGACGTGCTCGGCGCTCGCCGGCCGCGCGCCGACCTGACCCTGGTCATCCACCGGCGCGACGGGGAGCGGCTCGAAGTGCCGGTGACCTGCCGCCTGGACAGCGACGAGGAAGTCTCCATCTACGAAGCCGGCGGCGTACTGCAACGCTTCGCCCAGGACTTCCTGGAGGCGGCCGGCGCCTGATGGCGCCGGCGAAACACCCTGGTAGGACGGACGACGCGTAGCGTCATCCGCCGACGACCGGCAGCGGCTGTCGAACGCAGCCGCTGCCCCTGAATTCGATTGCCGAGGACGACGACGCATGGCCCACCCACCCCAGATCCGCATCCCCGCCACCTACCTGCGCGGCGGCACCAGCAAGGGCGTGTTCTTCCGCCTGGAAGACCTGCCGGAATCCTGCCGGGTCCCCGGCGAGGCGCGCGACCGGCTGTTCATGCGGGTGATCGGCAGCCCCGACCCCTATGCCGCGCACATCGACGGGATGGGCGGCGCCACCTCCAGCACCAGCAAGTGCGTGATCCTCTCGAAGAGCAGCCAGCCGGGCCATGACGTCGACTACCTCTACGGCCAGGTCTCCATCGACAAGCCCTTCGTCGACTGGAGCGGCAACTGCGGCAACCTCTCCACCGGGGCCGGCGCCTTCGCCCTGCACGCCGGGCTGGTGGATCCAGCGCGGATACCGGAAGACGGCATCTGCGAGGTGCGCATCTGGCAGGCCAATATCGGCAAGACCATCATCGCCCACGTGCCGGTGAGCGGCGGCCAAGTCCAGGAAACCGGCGACTTCGAGCTGGACGGAGTGACCTTCCCGGCGGCCGAGATCGTGCTGGAGTTCCTCGACCCGTCCGACGACGGCGAGGACGGCGGCGCCATGTTCCCCACCGGCAACCTGGTGGACGATCTGGAGGTGCCGGGGGTCGGTACCTTCAAGGCGACCATGATCAACGCCGGGATTCCCACGGTGTTCGTCAATGCCGAGGAGATCGGCTACCGCGGCACCGAGCTGCGCGAAGAGATCAACGGAGACCCGCAGCAACTGGCGCGCTTCGAACGGATCCGCGTCGCCGGCGCCCTGCGCATGGGCCTGATCAAGACCCCCGAGGAAGCCGCGACCCGCCAGCACACGCCGAAGATCGCCTTCGTCGCCCCGCCCCGCGACTACCGCACCGCCAGCGGCAAGCTGGTGGCGGCCGGCGATATCGACCTGCTGGTCCGCGCGCTGTCCATGGGCAAGCTGCACCACGCGATGATGGGTACCGCGGCGGTGGCCATCGGCACCGCCGCAGCCATTCCCGGCACCCTGGTGAACCTCGCCGCCGGCGGCGGCGAACGCAGCGCGGTACGCTTCGGCCATCCCTCCGGCACCCTGCGAGTGGGCGCCGAGGCCAGCCAGGCGAACGGCGAATGGACGGTGACCAAGGCGATCATGAGCCGCAGCGCGCGAATCCTCATGGAAGGCTGGGTGCGCGTACCCGGCGACGCCTTCTGAACCGACCTATCCTTGCCCCGGCCTTCCGCCACCGCGAAAGGCCGGGGCGTCTTGCAGCCACGACAAGAAAAACCATCCCCGAACCAGCCTGACCCGAGAGGAAACCCACCACTTACGAACCACTGGAGTACGCGATGAGTGCCAACGTCGATCTCAACCAACGTCCCGACTACGACGCCGTCCTGCAGGACATCGCCGACTACGTGCTGGACTACCGCATCGATTCCACGGAGGCCCTGGACACCGCCCGCAACTGCCTGATGGATACCCTCGGCTGCGGCCTGCTGGCGCTGCGCTTCCCGGAATGCACCAAGCACCTCGGCCCGCTGGTCGAGGGCACCCTGGTCCCGCACGGCGCGCGGGTGCCGGGCACCTCCTTCCGGCTCGACCCGGTCAAGGCCGCCTGGGACATCGGCTGCATCGTCCGCTGGCTGGACTACAACGACACCTGGCTGGCCGCCGAGTGGGGCCATCCCTCGGACAACCTCGGCGGCATCCTCGCCGTCGCCGACCACCTCTCGCAGAAACGCCTGGCCAACGGCGAAGCGCCGCTGAGCATGCGCCAGGTACTGGAAGCGATGATCATGGCCCACGAGATCCAGGGCGTGATCGCCCTGGAGAACTCGTTCAATCGCGTCGGCCTCGACCATGTGCTGCTGGTCAAGGTCGCGTCCACCGCCGTCTGCGCCAAGCTGATGGGGGCCGACCGCGAGCAACTGCTGGCCGCCCTCTCCCACGCCTTCGTCGACGGCCAGGCCCTGCGCACCTACCGTCACGCACCGAACGCCGGCTCGCGCAAGTCCTGGGCCGCTGGCGACGCGACGAGCCGCGGCGTGCGCCTGGCGGACATCGCCTTGCGCGGCGAGATGGGCATTCCCGGCGTGCTCAGCGCGCCGCAGTGGGGTTTCTACGATGTCCTGTTCAGCCACACCAGCAAGGACCTGGCGACCAAGCCCGAGGACAAGCGGCGCTTCAGCCTCCCCCAGGGCTACGGCAGCTACGTGATGGAAAACGTGCTGTTCAAGATCAGCTTCCCCGCCGAATTCCACGCGCAGACCGCCGCCGAGGCCGCCGTGCGCCTGCATCCGCTGGTGAAGGACCGCCTGCAACGGATCAGCCGCATCGTCATCACCACCCACGAGTCGGCGATCCGCATCATTTCCAAGGTCGGCCCGCTGGCCAACCCCGCAGACCGCGACCATTGCCTGCAGTACATGACCGCCGTGCCGCTGATCTTCGGCGACCTGGTGGCCGAGCACTACGAGGACGCCTTCCACGCCGCCCACCCGCTGATCGACCGCTTGCGCGAGAAAATGGAGATCGTCGAGGAGCCGCGCTACAGCCGTGAATACCTGGAGGCGGACAAGCGCTCCATCGCCAACGCCGTGGAAGTGTTCTTCGACGACGGCAGCAGCACCGGCCAGGTCGCCGTGGAGTACCCGCTCGGCCATCGCCGCCGGCGCGCCGAAGGCATCCCGCTGCTGCAGGAGAAGTTCAAGGCCAACCTGGCCACGCGCTTCCCGCCGCAGCGCTGCCAGAGGATCTTCGACCTGTGCAGCCACCAGGCATCGCTGGAAGCCACGCCGGTGAACCGCTTCATGGACCTCCTGGCGATCTGAGCGCGCCCGCCTGGAAGGCGCTGGGCGGCTGGCCGAGGACCCGGCGGAACATGGTCGAGAAGGCTGCCGGGCTCTGGTAGCCGCAGTCCAGGGCGATGGCGGTGACCGTTTCGCCGCCGGCCAGCCGCGCCAGTGCCTGCACCACGCAGGCGCGTTGCTTCCAGGCACCGAAGCTGAGGCCGGTGTAGCGAAGGAAGGTGCGGTTGAAACTGCGCAGGCTGGTATGCAGCAACCCGGCCCAGCGTTCGGCGCTGGCGCGGATGTCGGGCTCGACGAGGAACGCCTCGCAGAGCGCCAGCCAGCGCGGCTCGGGCGGCAAGGGCACGTGCAGCGGCAGCGTCTCGGCCGCCGCCAGCTCATGGAGCAACAGCGTCGCCAACGCGCCGTCGCGACCTTCGGTGTCGTATTCCAGGGGCATGTCCACCGCCGCCAGCAACAGTTGCCGCAGCAGCGGCGACACCGCCAGCACCTGGCAGTGCGCCGGCATCGCCATGGCGCTGCCGGGCTCGATGTACAGGCTGCGGGTGCTCACCCCGAGCATTCGCACCTCGTGCTCGACGCCCGGCGGAATCCACACTGCGCGCTGTGGCGGCACCACCCAGCCGGCGTCGCCGGTACGTACCTGCATCACCCCGCTGGCACCGTACAGCAATTGCGCGCGACGATGCCGATGGCGCGGCAGCAGGTAGCCGTCGGGATAGTCGGTACCCATGGCCACCACGGCCCGGGGCGTGGCGTCGTACTGCTCGATGGAAGCGTTGCGCATGGTCGAAGCACCTGGCCGAAATGCGAATAGTATTGGCCAACCTCGCGAAGCGGGCCAGCCCCGGGACGCCTAAGCTGGCCTTCCGCTCTCGCTCCGGAAACCCGCCATGTTCTATCTCCTGCTCTTTCTCTGCGGCTGCCTCACCGGGGTCAGCGCCGTGTTGTTCGGCTTTGGCGGCGGCTTCGTGGTGGTGCCGCTGCTCTATCACCTGCTGCAACTCGGTCGCGCCGCCGACGACCCGCTGGCCCAGGCGGCCATGCAGGTCGCGGTGGCCACCTCGACCTGCGTGATGATCGTCAACGCCGCCCTCGCCACCTATCGCCACCGGCGCGCCGGCAGCCTGCTGCGCGCCTATGTCTGGCCGCTGGGCGCGTACATCGGTGTCGGCGCGGTGCTTGGCGCGGCGCTGGTCGGCCTGGCCAGCGGCGACTTCATTCGCCTGGCCTTCGTCGCCTACCTCGCCATCACCATCCTCGACTGCCTGTTGCGTCGCGGCTTCCTCAGCCGCGCCGAGGAGCGCCAGGCGCGGCCGCTGGGCGTCGGCGAGACGCGCCTGGGCGGAACGCTGATCGGTGCGATCGCCACCTTCCTCGGCGTCGGAGGCAGCGTGATGACCGTACCACTGCTGCGCCGCTGCGGGCTGAGCATGACCCAGGCGACCTCCATGGCCAACCCGCTGAGCCTGCCGGTGGCTCTTGGCGGCACCCTTACCTACCTGGTCCTGGCCGGCTACCAGGAGCAAGGCCTGGGCCGAGGCTTCGTCGGCTACATCGACCTGCTGGCCTTCGCCACCCTGGCCGGCGGCGGCTGGCTCGGCATCCGCCTGGCGACCCCGCTGATCGGGCGGATTCCCGATGCGCTGCATGCACGGGTGTACGTCGGCCTGCTGGCGGCGGTGATGCTGAGCATGCTGGCGGGCTGATGCCCCAGCCTGGGTAGGGCGAATAACGCCAACGGCGTTATCCGCCGGATGCACCGGACCGGATATCGGCGCAACGAAAAAAGGGCCTCGTCCGAGGCCCCTTTTCTTTTCCGGCGCTACACCGCTCAGGACGCCGCGCGGCTTACCGAGCCGGTGCCGGCAGGCTCCTTCGGCGCCAGGTTGAAGGCGTAGTACAGGACGGTCAGCAGCAGGATGAACGGCGGGCCGATGTAGAGGGCGATGCGGGTGTCCTCGAAGAAGGCCATCAGCACCACCACCATCACCAGGAACGCCAGCGCCAGGTAGGAACTGACCGGGTACAGCCACATGCGGTATTGCAGCTTGTCGCACTCGGCCGGGCTGAGCGTCTTGCGGAAGCGCAACTGGGCCAGCAGGATCATCGCCCAGGTCCAGATCGCGCCGAAGGTGGCGATGGAAGTCACCCAGACGAATACCTTCTCCGGCACCAGGTAGTTCAGCAACACGCCCAGCAGCAGCGCCAGGATCGACAGGATCAGCGCCCGGCGCGGTACGCCGCTGCGCGAGGCCTTGCCGAAGAAGGCCGGGGCCTGGCGATGCTGGGCCAGGCTGTAGAGCATGCGCCCGGTACTGAAGATGCCGCCATTGCAGGACGACAGTGCGGCGGTGATCACCACGAAGTTGATGATCCCGGCGGCGGTCTTGATGCCCATGCGCTCGAAGGTCATCACGAAGGGGCTACCCTGGGTGCCGATCTCGTTCCACGGATAGAGCGACATGATCACGAACAGCGAGCCGACATAGAACAGCAGGATGCGCCAGAACACCGAGTTGATCGCGCTGGGAATGGTCTTGGTCGGGTTACGCGCTTCGCCGGCGGTGAGGCCGATCATTTCCACCCCGAGGTAGGCGAACATCACCATCTGCAGCGACATCAGCACGCCCTGGATGCCATTGGGCATGAAGCCGCCGTGGGCCCAGAGGTTGGAGATGCCGGTGGCGATGCCGTCGTTGCCGAAGCCGAAGGCGATCATGCCGATGCCGACCACCACCATCGCCAGGATGGTGACGATCTTGATCAGGGCGAACCAGAACTCGAACTCGCCGAAGGCACGCACCGCGATGAGGTTGATCGTGCCCATGCTCGCCAGGGCCGCCAGGGCCCAGATCCAGCGCGGCACGTCGGGGAACCAGATACCCATGTAGACGGCGACGGCGGTGATTTCGGCGACACAGGTCACCAGCCAGAGGAACCAGTAGTTCCAGCCGGTGATGAAGCCCGCCAGCGGGCCCAGGTAGTCCTTGGCGTACTGGCTGAAGGAACCGGCCACCGGATTGTGTACCGCCATCTCGCCGAGGGCGCGCATGATCACCAGGATCGCCAGGCCGCCGAGGATGTAGGAGATCATGATGGCCGGGCCGGCCATCTGGATGGCCTTCGCCGAGCCCAGGAACAGGCCGACGCCGATACAGGCGCCGAGCGCCATCAGGCGGATGTGTCGCTCACCGAGCTCGCGCTTCAGGGAGCCGTCTTGAACCTTCTGTTCGCCGACAGACGACATGGGAACAACCTCATTTTGTTATTGAGATAGATCAGTTGCGGACTCGCTCGTGCGGTCGGGGTAGGGAAGCGGATTTCGCCAACGGCGCGGCCCCTGCGCGATACCGCACAGCGGGCGACGACGGGGCGTCATAGGTTCCAGGACTGCACACCGGAAGAGGCTGTCCGCTCTCGTGGAGCGAACGTGGGCATTGCGGGAGTCGACTACAACTGAGGTCGGGCCGGAGTTTTACACAAGATTTCAAGGCCGTCATGCCCCGCGATGGGGCAACTGGACCAAAGGCGTAAGGACCGCCAACGCTGAATGGATTCACTCCCTGGGCCGCGCGCGCGGCAGCAGGGACAGCGGCCGGCCGAGCCGGGAGTGGACGGTTTCGCGCTGGCCTTGCAGGCGCCAGCTGCGCTCGAGCAGCCGGCTGCGCTGCATGGGGTCAGCGCAGGGGTTCGCGGCAGCGGAGATCGCGGTAGGGGCCGTCGAGCCTGACCCAGCCGTCTCCCGGCGAGGTCTGCATGCAGGCGACCTGACCGTCGAGCTTGCTCTGCCATTTGTAGAAGGGCGCCGGCGCGGCCTGCGCCGCGAGGCCGGAGAAACCCGCCAGGACGACACCGACGAGAAGGGAGAAAAGTGTGCGCATCGACATTCCGGACCCGAAACACAAGGAACTCAGACAGACACTCTAACCCCTGCGCCACGCCGCTCCAATCCTCGGTCGTCCGATTGCCGCCGGGGAGATTTTCCTTGCACGAATGACAGCAGGGTTGCAGCGGGACAACTAGACTTCCCCCCAGGTGCGGATGAATTGCGCAGCTACAGGCGGTGCGAGCATGGGTGCATCAGAACGATCCACGAACGACCCTTCCGAGCTGCAACCCTGCAGTCTCCCTGCCTCCGCTTCTCCTCGAAAAAGCCGTCTCCGCCAACGCCTGATGCTGATCGGCTTCGCCTTGCCGATCCTCGCCGCGGTGGGCATCGTGGTACTTCACGAAGCGCACACCTCGCGGCTGCAGGCACGCGAGCTGGCACGCTATGCCGCGACCCTGGACTACGAGGTGCGCCAGGGTCCCAGCGAGGCCATCCTGTTCCCGGCGGACGGCCCCTTCGACCGCCGCCTCGGCTACCAGTTGCTGCCTTCGTTCATGCAGCGCCTGTACGACCGCGACTACGCCATCACCCGCCAGGCGCACTTCTCCCCGGCACTGATGCGCTACGCCGAACACCGGCTGTTCCCGCCCTACGCGGAAAAGGCCCAGGCCGGGCTGGACATCGCCGATTGCCGCGGCGTGCCGATCTACGACTTCCGCTATCCGCAACGGCGCTACGCGAACTTCGCCAGCCTGCCACCGCTGGTGGTGCAGAGCCTGCTGTTCATCGAGAACCGCGACCTGCTCGATCACGAACGCCCCTACCTCAACCCGGCGGTGGACTGGGGTCGCTTCACCCAAGCGGCGCTGTCGCAGGTCGGCAAGATGCTCGGCTTCAGCGCGCACTCCTCCGGCGGCAGCACCCTGGCGACCCAGATCGAGAAATACCGCCACTCTGCCGAAGGGCGCACCGGCAGCATCGGCGACAAGCTGCGGCAGATGCTCTCGGCCAGCGTACGCAGCTATCGCGAAGGCCCGGCCAACTTCGCCGCGCGCCAGGACATCGTGCTCACCTACCTCAACTCGGTGCCGCTGTCGGCGGCGCCGGGCTACGGCGAGGTCACCGGCCTGGCCGATGGCCTGTGGGTCTGGTACGGCGCCGACTACCGGCAGGTCGGCGAGGCACTCGACGGCAAGGCCGGACTGGCCGCCCAGGGCCTGGCCCTGCGCCAGGTGCTGGCGCTGATGATCGCCCACCGCCGGCCTTCCTTCTATCTGGCGCCGCGCGGCCGCGACGAGCTGGACCGGATGACCGACAGCCACCTGCGGGTCCTGACCCAGGCCGGCGTCATCGAGGCGCCGTTACGCGATGCGGCGCTGGCGCAGAAGCTGGCGTTCCGCGACCCACGCAGCCAGCCGACGGTGCAACCGCTGCCGACCAACAAGGGCGTGACCCTGGCTCGCACCCGCCTGGCCGGGATGCTCGGCGTGCCACTGTACGACCTCGACCGTCTCGACCTGCGGGCCAATACCACCCTCCAGCACGAGTTGCAGGAAAGCGTCACCGCCTACTTGCAGAAACTCGCCGACCCGGACTACGCCGCCCAGCTCGGGCTGATCGGCGAACGCCTGCTGACCCCGACCTCGACCCGCTCGGTACGCTACAGCTTCACCCTGTTCGAACGTACGCCGAGCGGCAACCAGGTGCGGGTGCAGACCGACAACACCGACCAGCCCTTCGACATCAACGAAGGCAGCAAGCTGGAGTTGGGCTCCACCGCCAAGCTACGGGTGCTGGCCAGCTACCTGGAGACCGTCGCGCAGATCCACCGCGACTATGGCGGCATGAGCGTCGCCGAGCTGCGTAAGGTGGAAGTGGAGCCGCTCGATTTCATCCTCCGCTGGGGCATCGACTACCTGGTCGCCAGCCGCGACCGCGATCTTTCCGCGATGCTCCAGGCGGCCATGGAACGGCGCTATTCGGCCAGCCCCTACGAGAGCTTCTTCACCGGCGGCGGGCTGCACACCTTCAACAACTTCCGCAAGGAAGACAACGGCCGCCGGCCGATGCTGCTGGAAGCCCTGCGCGAATCGATCAACCTGCCCTTCGTGCGCCTGCTGCGCGACCTGATCCGCCACGATATCTACCAGAACGCCGGGAGCAAGGTGCAGTTGCTGGCCGACGACAAGGACCCGCGCCGCGCCGACTACCTCGACCGTTTCGTCGACAAGGAAAGCCAGGTCTACCTGCGCCGCTTCTGGGTCAAGTACCGCGACAAGGACGCCAACCAGCGCCTGGAGACCTTCCTCGACGGCCTGCGTCCCTGGCCGGTGCGGCTGGCCGCGATCCACCGCTACCTGCAGCCACAGGCCGACCTGGCGAGCTTCAGCGCCTTCCTCCGCGAACGCCTGCCCCGCGGCAGCCTGACTGACAAGCGCGCCGCCGAGCTGTACGAGCGCTACGGCCCGGGCAAGTTCAACCTCAACGACCAGGGCTACGTCGCCCGCGTGCACCCGCTGGAGCTATGGCTGCTCGGCTATCTGCAGAAGCAGCCGCAGGCGACCTTCGGCGAGGCGGTGGCGGCCAGCGGCGCCGAGCGCAAGGAGGTCTACGGCTGGCTGTTCAAGTCGCGGCACAAGAACGCCCGCGACAAGCGCATCCGCATCCTGCTGGAGGTGGAGGCCTTCCTCGACCTGCACCAGCAATGGAAGAAACTCGGCTATCCCTTCGATCACCTGGTGCCCTCCTACGCCACCGCCCTGGGCAGCTCCGGCGACCGCCCGGCGGCGCTGGCCGAACTGATGGGGATCATCGTCAACGATGGCGTGCGCATGCCGACCCTGCGCCTGGAGCACCTCGACTTCGCCCTGGGTACGCCCTACGAGACGCGCTTCGCCCCGGAAGCCACCCTCGGCCAGCGGGTGATGACCTCGGAGGTCGCCACGACCCTGCGCAACGCGCTGTCCCAGGTGGTCGACGCCGGCACCGCGCGGCGCCTGCAAGGCACCTTCAGCCGTCCGGACGGCGCGCCACTGGTGATGGGCGGCAAGACCGGCACCGGCGACAACCGCCTGCAGACCTTCAGCGCCGGCGGCCACGTGCGCAGTTCGAAGGCACTGAACCGCACCGCCACTTTCGTCTTCTACATCGGCCCGCGGCACTTCGGTACCCTCACCGCCTACGTCGACGGCAGCGAGTCGAGCCAGTTCAAGTTCACCTCGGCCCTGCCAGTGCAGGTACTCAAGGGCATGGCACCGCTCCTCAGGGACTACCTCGACCCACGCACCGCCACCCGCTGCCAGGTACCGTTGTCGCCGCAACAGATCGGCCGCCTGTAGCGGTTCAGCGCACCGGCCAGTACCAGGCCGGCCGGTCCAGCTCGCGCAGCCCCTGGATGCGGGTCTCGCCGAAGTCCTTCTCCAGCCCCAGCGAATGGCATTCCGGGTGCTCTTCGAGCGTCGCGACAAGCCGCGCGGCGTGCGACACCACCAGCACCTGGGAGTGCTGCGCGGCCTGGCCGACCAGGCGCCCGAGGGCCGGCAGCAGGTCGGGATGCAGGCTGGTTTCCGGTTCGTTGAGCACCAGCAGCGCCGGCGGCCGCGGCGACAACAGGGCGGCGATCCACAGCAGGTAGCGCAGGGTGCCGTCCGACAGCTCCGCGGTGCGCAGCGGCCGCAGCAGGCCGGGCTGCTCGATCAGCACTTCGAAGCGCCCTCCCGGGTTGTCGATGTGCAGGCGGCTGCCGGGAAAGGCATCGTCCACCGCCTCGTCCAGCGCCGCCGCATCACCGATCTCGCGGATGGTCTGCAGGGCCGCGGCCAGGTCGGCGCCGTCGGCGCCCAGCACCGGCGTATGGGTGCCGATCTGCGGCCGCCGCGCCGGTGCCTCGGCGTCGCTGCGGAAATGGTCGTAGAAGCGCCAGGAGCGGATCCGCTCGCGCAGGCCGAGCAGTTCCGGCACCTGTCGCGGGTCCACCGCCGCGCCCAGCATGCTGTCGAAGGTGGCGAGGTGCTGCGCCGCCACTTCCCAGCGACCGCCGCCGCCGCGTGCGCGCAACAACGGCCCGCGACGGTCGACGAGGACATTGGCCGGGCGCAGGAACGGGCCGGCCCAGATGCATTCGCGCTTGATCACCGGGTCGAGACCGAACTTGCTCTGGCTTGGCTCCGGCAGGCCGAGGTCGATGCAATAACCGAAATCCTCCCCGGCGAAGCCCAGGCGCAGGTTCACCGACTGCCGGCGCACGCTGCCTTCGATCGGCTGGGCGCCACTGCGCATGGCCCGGCTGATGTCCTCCGGTCCCGCCCACAGGGTCGATGGCAGGCCGCCCTCGCGCGCCAGCGACGGGATCACTTCGCCGCGCGCGCTGTCCGCCAGCAGGCGCAAGGCCCGGTAGACGTTGGACTTGCCGGCGCCGTTGGCGCCGGTGATCAGGTTCAGGCGCCGCAGCGGCATCACCAGGTCGCGCAGGGTGCGGTAGTTGGACACCGCCAGGGTGGTCAGCATGGCTGCTCTCGAAGGAACGGAAACGCGGCCGATTGTAGGCCAAATGCCGCATCGCTTACTTGAGCCCGGCTACCCCGGCGACGATCAACCCGACAGAAACCAGCTTCACCGCCGTCAGGCTCTCGCCAAGCAGCAGGACGCCGAGGAACACCGTGCCCAGCGAGCCGATCGCGGTCCAGATCGGATAGGCGACGCTGACCGGCAATTCGCGCAGCGCCAGGGTCAGGAAATAGATCCCGCCGATCGCCGCGACCACCGTCAGCAGCGACGGCCAGAGTCTGCCGAAGCCGTTGGAGAACTTCATGCCCATGGCGAAGGCGACCTCGAAGGCCGCCGCCACCAGCAGATGGAACCAGGCCATGGCGGCTCCTCAGGCCGACCGCGCCAGCGCCAGCAGACGCTGTTCCGCCTCGGCGCAGGAGTCCTCGAAGGACCTGCCGCCGGATTCCTCGCCTTCCGCCGCGACCACCGTGACCTCGTCGATGCCGATGAAACCCAGCGCGGTGCGCAACCAGGGATCGGCGTGGTTCATCGCCTGGTTCTCGCCGCCCGGGCCGAAGCCATGGCCACCGCGACTGGTGACGATCAGCGCACGCTTGCCACGCAGCAGCGGCCGGTACTGGGCGACGCCATTGTCGAGGACGAAATCGAAGGTCACCCCGAGGCGCACGATCTGGTCGATCCAGGCCTTCAGGCCGCTGGGCACGCTGAAGTTGTACATCGGCGTGGAGATCACCAGTAGGTCGCTGTCGAACAGTTCGCCGACCAGTTGGTCGCTCAGCGCCAGGTCGGCCTGCATCGCCAGCGAACGCTGTTCCGGCTGGGGATGGAAGGCGGCGGCGACGAAGGCCTCGGTGACCGCCGGAAGCGGTACCCGGCCGACTTCGCGGCGAGCCACGCGGGCCTGCGGATGGGCTTCGCGATAGGCCGCCAGGAAAACCTCGGCGAGACGCCGGGACTGCGAGCGCTCGCCTCGCGGACTGGCATGCACCGCAAGAATTCTACTCATCTGTATCTCCTTGGATTCGGCTAGACTCGAATGGCCTCAAGGCCCTTCTCCTGGAGCCAGAAATTATTGGCAGCGGGGGTTCCCGACAAATGAGCAATAGTTGTTCATGGTGAATTCAGTTCACCCATGGAGATTCCAATGTTCGCTTCCCTGCCGCTGACCGCGTTGCGCACCTTCGAATCGGCGGCCCGCCAGTCGAGCTTCAAGGCCGCCGCCGAGGAGCTTGCGGTAACGCCAACCGCGGTTTCCCACCAGATCCGTTCGCTGGAAGCCTGGCTCGGCGTTCCGCTGTTCCAGCGCCTGCCACGGAAAGTGCGCCTGACCGACTGCGGCGAACGGCTGTTCCGCAGCCTGCACGGGGCCCTGCTGGAAATTTCGCAGAGCGTCGACACGCTGCGTCCGCAGCGCAGCGTAGGCAACCTGACGGTCTCCACCACCCCGGCCTTCGCCGCCCTCTGGCTGGTGCCGCGTCTCGGCCGCTTCTACGCCGCGCACCCGCAGATCAACCTGCGCCTGGACACCAACTGCGAAGTCCTCGACCTGCACCAGGACGCCAGCATCGACCTGGTGATCCGCTACAGCCTCGACGACCATCCGAACTTCTACGGTCTCTGCCTGTTCGACGAATGCTTCGCGGTCTACGGCTCGCCGGCCCAGGTCGCCCTGGCCGCAGAACGGCAGCCGACCCTGATCAGCGTGCGCTGGCACAACTCCAGGCTCTACGCCCACGGCTGGGAGGCCTGGTGCGCGCAGGCCGGCGAAGACTGGATGGAGGGCCAGCCGGTGATCCGCCAGTACGACGAGGAGCACTATGCCCTGCAGGCGGCCATCGCCGGCCAGGGACTGGTGCTGGCCAGTTCGATCCTGGTTTCGGAAAGCGTCGCCAGCGGCCTGCTGCAACCCTACAGAGCGGATATCAGTGTCGACGGCGCCGGCTACAGCGCGCTATGCGTGCCCGGACGGGAACGTCATCCGCCGGTGAAGGCATTCTTCGAATGGCTGAGGCTGGAGGCACGACAGTCGGGGCACGCTTGCCGGCTGGAGCGGGACGCCTGAGCGGCGCGGCGGGACAGGGACAACGCGGCTGCCGTTATCCGTCCTGCGCGGAGAGGCGCAGCAGTCGCCGGAAAAAACGACGGCCCGCACCTTGCGGGGCGGGCCGTCTCCATGCGCGGGCGCTTTACCCGCCCGCAGGCTCGATCAGCGCTGGGTTACCGGAGCGGCGGAACCCTGGTACGCCTCGCGGTACTCCTGCTCCGCATCGTCGAAGCGCTTGAGCATGCTCGTCGAAGGCGCCTTGCCGAGCAGGCTGAAGACGACGATGGCGACGCTGGCGAAGAGGAAGCCGGGGATGATCTCGTACAGGCCGGTCCAGCCCAACAGGTTCTTCCACAGGATCACCGTCGCCGCGCCGACGATCATGCCGGCCAGCGCGCCGTTGCGGGTCATCCGCTTCCACAGCAGGGAGAACAGCACCAGCGGGCCGAAGGCGGCGCCGAAGCCGGCCCAGGCATAGGACACCAGGCCGAGCACGCGGTTTTCCGGGTTGGAGGCCAGCCAGATGGCGATCACCGCCACCAGCAGCACCATGGCGCGACCGACCCAGACCAGTTCCAGCTGGCTGGCGCCCTTGCGCAGGAAGGCCTTGTAGAAGTCCTCGGTGAGCGCCGAGGAGCAGACCAGCAGCTGGCAGCTCAGGGTGCTCATGACCGCGGCGAGGATGGCGGACAGCAACACGCCGGCGATCCACGGGTTGAACAGGATCTTGGCCAGCTCGATGAATACCCGCTCGGGGTTCTCGCTGACCGCGCCGGCCTGCTCCGGATGCGCCTGGAAGTAGGCGATGCCGAAGAAGCCCACGGCCACGGCGCCACCGAGGCAGAGGATCATCCAGGTCATGGAGATGCGGCGCGCGGCAGGGATCGATTTCACCGAGTCGGCGGCCATGAAGCGCGCCAGGATGTGCGGCTGGCCGAAGTAGCCCAGGCCCCAGGCCATCAGCGAGATCACGCCGATGAAGGAGGCGCCCTTGAGCATGTCGAAGCTGGTCGCGTCCTTCAGCTCGATGGCGGTGAAGGTCGGCTCGACGCCGCCGGTGGCGAGCATCACGATCACCGGGGTGAGGATCAGCGCGAAGATCATCAGCGAGGCCTGCACGGTGTCGGTCCAGCTCACCGCGAGGAAGCCACCGATGAAGGTGTAGGCGATGGTCGCCGCGGCACCGGCCCACAGCGCGGTCTCGTAGGAGAGGCCGAAGGTGCTCTCGAACAGGCGCGCACCGGCGACGATGCCGGAAGCGCAGTAGATGGTGAAGAACACCAGGATCACCAGGGCCGAGAAGATCCGCAGCAGGCGGCTGTTGTCCTCGAAGCGGTTGGTGAAGTAGTCGGGCAGGGTCAGCGCGTTGCCGTTGTGCTCGGTCTGCACCCGCAGGCGGCCAGCGACGAACAGCCAGTTGAGGTAGGCGCCGACGATCAGGCCGATGGCGATCCAGCTTTCGGACAGGCCGGACAGGTACACCGCGCCGGGCAGGCCCATCAGCAGCCAGCCGCTCATGTCGGAGGCGCCGGCGGACAGCGCCGTGACGAAGCTGCCGAGGCTGCGGCCACCGAGGATGTAGTCGGAGAAGTTGTTGGTGGAGCGATATGCCGCCAGGCCGATCAGGACCATGGCCGCGATGTAGATCACGAAGGTGATCAGCGTGGGCGTATTGACACTCATAGGGACTCCCCTATTGCTTGTTTTTATCCGGGCCCTTGCGTGTGCAAGCAACGGGTAGCGGGCCCTTGGTTGGCAGAATGGCGCTTGTGGCGTCACTCCGTGAGCGCTTGCCGGAGCAAGCCGGAAACGTGGGTGGCCTCAAACGAGTCCGAACAGGCCCACGCCTCACGATCCCTCCCCTGTCGGGCAGGGAAAATCGTCCTTTATGGTCCGTTCCGGGCACGCACCGGAACGGCGGTCATTTCCCTCGGCGTTCGCTGCGGCGAACCCCGGAAACCGACCCGGGCGCCAAGGCGCCCGGGAACGGAGTATCACTCGGCGTCGGCCAGCGACAGCAGCGACGCGTTGCCGCCCACCGCGGTGGTGTTCACCGACGTGGTGCGCTCGCTGACGAAACGCAGCAGGTAGTTCGGCCCGCCGGCCTTGGGACCGGTGCCGGACAGCCCGTGGCCGCCGAACGGTTGCACGCCCACCACCGCGCCGATCTGGTTGCGGTTGATGTAGAGGTTGCCGACCCGCGCCAGCTCTTCGATGCGACGGGCGGTTTCCTCGTTGCGGCTATGGACCCCCATGGTCAGGCCGAAACCGGTGGCGTTGATCGCCTGCACGACCTTTTCCAGGTCCTGCGCGGCATAACGCACCACGTGCAGCACCGGGCCGAAGTTCTCTTTCTTCAGCTCGTCGATGCCGCTGATCTCGAACGCGACGGGAGCGACGAAGTGACCGTTCAGGTTGCCCGGCACCTTGGTCTCGGCGATCAGCTTGCCGGCGGCCTTCAGCGCGGCGATGTGCTGCTCCAGGCCGGCCTTGGCCTCGGCGTCGATCACCGGGCCGACGTCGCTGACGCGCACCTCGGTCGGGCCGACCTTCAGCTCGGCCATGGCGCCCTTGAGCAACTCGATCACCCGCTCGGCGATGTCCTGCTGCACGTACATCACGCGCAGCGCGGAGCAGCGCTGGCCGGCGCTGGTGAACGCGGATTGTACCGCATCCTTGATCACCTGTTCCGGCAAAGCGGTGGAATCGACGATCATCGCGTTCTGCCCGCCGGTCTCGGCGATCAGGGTGGCGATGGCACCGGGCTTCTCGGCCAGTTGGCGGTTGATGATGCGGGCGGTGTCGGTGGAGCCGGTGAAGGCCACCCCGGCGACCCGCGCGTCACGGCAGAACACGCCGCCGAGGGTGGCGCCGTCGCCCGGCAGCAGGGCGATAACGTCCTTCGGCAGGCCGGCTTCGAACATCAGTTCGACGGTGCGCGCGGCGATCAGGCTGGTCTGCTCGGCCGGCTTGGCCAGCACGGTGTTGCCGGCCACCAGCGCGGCACTGATCTGGCCGAGGAAGATCGCCAGCGGGAAGTTCCACGGGCTGACGCAGGCGAAGATGCCGCGGCCTTCGTAGAACAGCTCGTTGCGCTCGCCGGTCGGGCCGCGCAGTTCCTCGCGGACCAGGCGCTGGCGGGCCTGCTGGGCGTAGTAGCGGCAGAAGTCGACCGCCTCGCGGATCTCGTCGATACCGTCCTGCAACGACTTGCCGGCTTCCAGGGTGCACAGCGCCATCAGCTCGCCGCGCTGGGCTTCCAGCAGGTCGGCGAGACGCTCGAGGATGCCGGCACGCTCGTCCACCGGGGTGGCGCTCCAGCGCGGCCAGGCCGCCTGCAACACGTCGAGGGCCTTGCCGGCCTGCTCGGCGGACGCGTACTGGACGCTGCCGACCAGCCTCTCCAGGTCGTACGGGCAACGCACTTCGTGGGCCGGGCCGGAGAGCTTCTCGCCGTTGACGATCGGCGCGGCTTGCCACTGGCGGGTCAGGTGCGGCTTGTAGGCGAGCTCCAGCTCGTTCCACTGGTTCTGGATGTTCATGTTGATGCCCTGGGAGTTTTTCCGCCCGGCGCCGAAGATCGCCTGGGGCAGAGGGATACGGTCGTTGGCCAGCGTCTTGAACTGGCGCAGTTGGGTAACCGGGTGCTGGATCAGCGTCTCCACCGGCACGCGCGGGTCCACCAGCTTGTGCACGAAGGAAGAGTTGGCGCCGTTCTCCAGCAGGCGGCGGACCAGGTACGGCAGCAGGTCCTTGTGCGCGCCGACCGGGGCGTAGATGCGCACGTTGCGGCGGTACTTCTCGATCACCGTGTCGTACAGCGCGTCGCCCATGCCGTGCAGGCGCTGGAACTCGAAGTCGCGCTCCTCGCCGCCGGCGGCCCTGGCTTCGTCGGCCAGGGCGAGGATGGCGGTCACGGTGTGGGCGTTGTGGCTGGCGAACTGCGGGTAGATCACCCCGCGGGTGTGCTCGCTGAGCAGGTAGCGGGCGCAGGCCAGGTAGGAAGTGTCGGTGCCTTCCTTGCGGGTGTAGACGGGGTAGCCATCGGCGCCCTGCACCTGGCACTGCTTGATCTCGCTGTCCCAGTAGGCACCCTTCACCAGGCGCAGCGGGATGCGTGCGCCAAGCTCGCGGCCGAGCAGGGTCAGCCATACCAGCACCGGCAGGCAGCGCTTGGAGTAGGCCTGGATGACCAGGCCGAACTCGCCCCAGCCGGCGATGGCCGGGTCGCGCATCAGCTTCTCGTAGAGTTCGAGGGACAGCTCCAGGCGATCGGCTTCCTCGGCGTCGATGGTGATGCCGACGTTCAGCTTGCGCGCGCGCACCGCCAGTTCCAGGACATTGGCGAACAGCTCGCTGAGCACCCGCTCGCGCTGCGCCACTTCGTAGCGCGGATGCAGCGCCGAGAGCTTGATCGAGATCGACGGCCGCGGCCCCGGACCGACCTGCGGCTCGGCGCCGACGGTGTCGATGGCCTGGCGGTAGTCGGCCATGTATTTCTCGGCGTCGGCGGCGGTCAGCGCGGCCTCGCCGAGCATGTCGAAGGAATAGGTGTAGCCCTGCTCGCGGCATGGACGACCGTTCTTCAGCGCTTCGGAGATGGTCCGGCCAAGCACGAACTGCTTGCCCATCAGCTTCATCGCCTGGTTCATCGCGGCGCGGATCACCGGTTCGCCGGAGCGCTGCACCAGCCGGCTGATGACGCTCGGGGCGCGGCCGTCGGTGCGTTCGTCGATGTTCACCACCTTGCCGGTCATCACCAGGCCCCAGGCGGCGAAATTGACCAGAACGTTGTCGCTCTGGCCGAGATGGCGCTGCCAGTCGGCGGCGGACAGCTTGTCGCGGATCAGCGCGTCGGCGGTCGCCGCGTCAGGCACACGCAACAGCGCCTCGGCCAGACACATCAGCATCAGGCCTTCCTGGGTGTCCAGGCTGTATTGGCGCAGGAGTGCGTCGAGGGTATCGACGGCGTTGTCCCGGCTGCGCACGGTTTCGATCAGTGCGCGGGCGTTGCGGCGGATAGCCTCGATGCCGTCGGGACCGGGGTCGGCGAGCTGCAGCAGTTCGCCCAGGTAGGCTTCCTCGTCGACCGCGTAGTTGGCGCTGATGACAGGGAAGAATTCGGCTGCGGACCGGGTCTGGTCCTCGCCCTGCAAGACGTGACTGGCTTTGAACATCACGCCCTCCTCTTGTGGAGCCATTGTTATTGAAAGAAGTCCGGCCAGGCGTCCATTGCCCGGGGCACCGCCGCCGGCGGGTTGTGCCGGCGGCGCGGCACGTCCTGTGGCGCGGGAATACGGATCAGTATGGGTCAGGCCCATTCCGCCGGCGCGAGGCACCAGCGGATAGCGGAATGTAGTGGCTGCGAGAGGGGCGATTCTTGCGAAAGACTCTGGAGTTTTTGCGGAAAACTCCTGGCTGCGGAACTTTCCCGTTCCTCTTCGCCGGCAGGCATGCGGACATTGCCGCTGCACGTCGGCACGACGCCATGCAGAGTGGCTACGCGGGTCTACCGACACAAAAAGAAATAATATAACATCCCAATAAATACGCCGATCCGACCCCGTCGCCCTTCCTCCGGGAAGGGCCTGGGTTCGCTTTGGCCTGAAAAAAGTCCGACCCATGACCATGGAGCCCGCAATGTCCTCTTCCGGCCTTTTCCCTTCCCGTCCGCTCTGGCCTCTCACGCCACTGGCGCTGGCCTGCCTGATTGTTTCGGGGGAAACGCTCGGCGCCGACGGCCGCCCCAGCGAATTGCCCTCCCAGGTGATCACCGCCAACCCGCTGGGCAACGAATCTCCCGCCACGCCCAGCAGCGTGCTCGAAGGCGACGAGCTGACCCTGCGACAGAAAGGCAGCCTCGGCGAAACCCTCAACGGCCTGCCCGGGGTGTCCTCCACCTACTTCGGACCGGGCGCCAGCCGACCGGTGATCCGCGGCATGGACGGTGATCGCATCCGCCTGCTGCGCAACGGCGTCGGTGCGCTCGACGCCTCGTCGCTGTCCTACGACCACGCGGTGCCGGAAGACCCCAACAGCGTCGAGCGCCTGGAAGTGGTACGCGGCCCGGCCGCCCTGCTCTACGGCGGCAATGCCATCGGCGGGGTGGTGAACAGCTTCGACAACCGCATCCCCAGCGAACCCGTCGACGGCATCCACGGCAGCGGCGAACTGCGCTACGGCGGCGCCGACACCACCCGTAGCCGCTCCGGCGCACTGGAGGCCGGCGACGGCAACTTCGCCCTGCACGTGGACGCCGCCAGCCGCGAGTTCAACGACATCAGGATTCCCGGCTACGCCCATTCCAGCCGCCAGCGGCAGATCGACGGCGACACCGGCAAGCATCGGGTGCAGAACAGCGACGGCCGCCAGGACGGCGGCGCCGTCGGTGGCTCCTATCACTGGGAGCACGGTTACGCCGGCCTCTCCTACAGCGGCTACGACAGCAACTATGGCTCGCCGGCCGAGGACGACGTGCGCCTGAAGATGCAGCAGGACCGCTACGCCTTCGCCTCCGAGATCCGCGACCTCGAAGGCCCGTTCACCTCGCTGAAGCTGGACGCCGCCTATACCAAGTACGAGCACAAGGAAATCGAGGACGGCGAGACCGGCACCACCTTCAAGAACGAAGGCTACGAAGGCCGCATCGAGGCCCGCCACCGCCCGCTCGGCCCGCTGAACGGGGTGGTCGGCGCGCAGTTCGCCAACAGCCGCTTCTCCGCCCTCGGCGAGGAAGCCTTCGTGCCGCACACGGAAACCGACAGCGCCGCGCTGTTCGCCCTGGAGGAATGGAAGCTCAGCGACCGCCTCGACCTCAGCTTCGGCGCCCGCCTGGAGCACACCCGCGTGGACCCCGACGCCAAGGGCAACGAGCGCTTCGCCGAGAACGACGGTTCACAGAGCTTCACCACCGGCAGCCTGTCCACCGGCGCGGTGTACAAGCTGACGCCGATCTGGTCGCTGGCCGCCACCCTCAGCTACACCGAGCGCGCCCCGACCTTCTACGAGCTGTACGCCAACGGTCCGCACGCCGCCACCGGCACCTACGAGGTAGGCGATGCCGACGCGGACAAGGAAAAGGCGGTCTCCACCGACCTCGCCCTGCGCTTCGACAACGGCGTGCACAAGGGCAGCGTCGGGGTGTTCTACAGCCGCTTCTCCAACTACATCGGCCTGCTCGCCAGCGGTCGCCATCGCAACGAGGAAGGCGAAGTGGTCGCCGCCGGCGATGACGAGGCGCTGCCGGAATACCTCTACAGCGGCGTTCGCGCGGACTTCTACGGCGTCGAGGCGCAGGACCGCATCCACCTGCTGGAAAGCCCGTACGGCAACTTCGACCTGGAACTCTCCGGGGACTACACCCGCGCCAAGAACAAGGACACCGGCGAACCGCTGCCACGCATCGCCCCGCTGCGCCTGAACACCGCGCTGATCTGGGAGTTGCAGCAGTGGCAGGCGCGGGTCGACGTCGAACACGCCGCCTCGCAGCACCGCGTGCCGGAGGAAGAACTCTCCACCGACGGCTACACCACCCTCGGCGCCAGCCTCGGCTACAACTTCGACCTCGGCGAGAGCCGCTGGCTGGCCTTCGTCAAGGGCACCAACCTGACCAACCAGACCGTGCGCTACGCCAGTTCGATCCTGCGCGACCGGGTGCCGGCGGCGGGACGCGGCATCGAGGCGGGGGTGAAGG
>NZ_KV800287.1:402874-436629 GCF_001810205.1 Pseudomonas sp. HMSC076A11
GGCGTTCTGAGACAGGCCGTGCGGGACGAATTCGCTCGGCGGATGACGTCCGCGCCGTTATCCGTCCTACACCACTCCCGGTAGGGCGAATAACCGCCTGCGGTTATCCGCCGAAGGTTATCCGCCGAAGGTGGCGGATGACGCTCAGCCCTTGCGCAGCGACTTCGGCGTCAGCCCCAGGTAGCGGCGCATCGCCGTGGTCAGCGCGCTCTGGCTGGAGAAGCCGCATTCCTCGGCGATCCGCACCAGGGGCAGGCGGCTTTCCCGCAGCAACCGCGCGGCGCAGTCGAGGCGGACCTTGAGCAGGTACTGGTGTGGGGTCAGGCCGACGCTGTCCTTGAACTGCGCATGGAAATGGCTCGGGCTGAGACAGGCGACCTGGGCCAGTTCGGCGACCGTGATGCGTCGCGCCAGGTTCCGCACGATATGCGCGTCCAGGCGCTCCAGGTCGAGCGGCCCACTGGCCGCCAGGGGCTGCTGCTCGCCGAACAGGCGCAGGTGCAGGGCGCGGATCAGCACTCCGCCGAGGGCACGGGTCAGCAACGGGTCGCTGCCGTAGCGGGCCAGTTCGGCGCCGGCGTAGCTGAGCAGGTTCTGGAAGTCGGCGTCCAGGGTCGGGTAGCGCGGCGCCTCGAACAGGCGCGCGAGCAGGTCGGGGTCTTCCGGGGTCGGGTTGTCCTCGCCCAGGTCGATGATCAGCATGCGGTTGTCGCCCACCCCGGCGAACACGTGGCCCGCCTCGCCCGGCACCAGGCAGGCGCGCATCCGGCAGACTTCCCCGCCACAGCCGTTGACCTCGAATTCGGCGCGCCCGGCCAGCGACATCACCAGTTGGTGATGCTCGTGGGCGTGGGTGTGCGACTGGTCGGGCAGACGGATGAGGCGGGTGTCGAACATGAACGGCAACTGCTCAATTTTTGCGCACTCTACTCGACTTGCCCGACGCTGCCCAGCACCTTGCCGCAAGTGGTACCCGCGTACCGCGTGCTGCGTGGAAACCTTCGGCAACATCCTTGAACGGACAGGGATTGAAACCCGCCCCCGGGGCCCCATCTAGACTCTCATGTTTCAGTCAGTCAGGTGCCTCATGAGCGACCAGGACGTTAATCCCGAACACATCAGCGACGCGCAGCCCGCCGGCACCGGCCTGGTGCTGCCCGGCCAGACCCTGCCGACCACCCTCTACGTGATCCCGATCCACAACCGCCCGTTCTTCCCGGCGCAGGTGCTGCCGGTGATCGTCAACGAAGAACCCTGGGCGGAAACCCTCGAACTGGTGGCCAAGACCGACCACCATTCGCTGGCCCTGTTCTTCATGGACAATCCTCCGGAAGACCCGCGCCACTTCGACGTCAACAGCCTGCCCGAGCACGGCACGCTGGTCCGGGTGCACCATGCCTCGCGCGAGGGCGGCAAGCTGCAGTTCGTCGCCCAGGGCCTGTCGCGGGTGCGTATCCGGGGCTGGATCAAGCGCCATCGTCCGCCGTTCATGGTGGAGGTGGACTATCCGAAGACCCCGATCGATCCCAGTGACGAAGTGAAGGCCTACGGCATGGCCCTGATCAATGCGATCAAGGAGCTGCTGCCGCTCAACCCGCTGTACAGCGAGGAACTGAAGAACTACCTGAACCGCTTCAGTCCCAACGACCCGTCGCCGCTCACCGACTTCGCCGCGGCCCTGACCACCGCGCCCGGCGGCGAACTGCAGGAAGTGCTGGACACCGTGCCGATCCTCAAGCGGATGGAGAAGGTCTTGCCGCTGCTGCGCAAGGAAGTGGAAGTCGCGCGCCTGCAGAAGGAACTGTCCGCCGAGGTCAACCGCAAGATCGGCGAACACCAGCGCGAATTCTTCCTCAAGGAACAGTTGAAGATCATCCAGCAGGAGCTGGGCATCACCAAGGACGACAAGAGCGCCGACGCCGACGAATTCCGCGCCCGCCTGGAAGGCAAGGTGCTGCCCGAGCAGGCGCGCAAGCGTATCGACGAAGAGCTGAACAAGCTGTCGATCCTCGAGAGCGGCTCGCCCGAGTACGCCGTCACCCGCAACTACCTGGACTGGGCCACAGCCCTGCCCTGGGGCGTGTACGGCAAGGACAAGCTCGACCTCAAGCATGCGCGCAAGGTCCTCGACAAGCATCACGCGGGCCTCGACGACATCAAGGATCGCATCCTCGAGTTCCTCGCCGTGGGTAGTTTCAAGGGCGAGATCGCCGGCTCCATCGTGCTCCTGGTCGGCCCGCCGGGAGTGGGCAAGACCAGCATCGGCAAATCCATCGCCGAGAGCCTCGGCCGGCCGTTCTACCGTTTCAGCGTCGGCGGCATGCGCGACGAGGCGGAGATCAAGGGCCACCGCCGCACCTACATCGGCGCCCTGCCCGGCAAGCTGGTGCAGGCATTGAAGGAAGTCGAGGTGATGAACCCGGTGATCATGCTCGACGAGATCGACAAGCTCGGCGCCAGCTACCAGGGCGACCCGGCCTCGGCGCTGCTGGAAACCCTCGACCCGGAGCAGAACGTCGAATTCCTCGACCACTACCTGGACCTGCGCCTGGACCTGTCCAAGGTGCTGTTCGTCTGCACCGCCAACACCCTCGACTCGATCCCCGGACCGCTCCTCGACCGGATGGAAGTGATCCGTCTGTCCGGCTACATCGCCGAGGAAAAACTGGCCATCGCCAAGCGCCACCTGTGGCCCAAGCAGTTGGAAAAGGCCGGCGTACCCAAGGGCCGCCTGAGCATCAGCGATGCCGCGCTGCGCGCGGTGATCGAGGGCTATGCGCGGGAAGCCGGGGTGCGCCAGTTGGAGAAACAGCTCGGCAAGCTGGTGCGCAAGTCGGTGGTCAAACTGCTGGAGGATCCCGAGTCGAAGGTGAAGATCGGTCCCAGGGACCTCGAGGACTACCTCGGCATACCGGTGTTCCGCAGCGAGCAGGTGCTTTCCGGGATCGGCGTGATCACCGGGCTGGCCTGGACCAGCATGGGCGGCGCCACCCTGCCGATCGAGGCGACCCGCATCCACACGCTGAACCGTGGCTTCAAGCTCACCGGCCAGCTCGGCGACGTGATGAAGGAATCCGCCGAGATCGCCTATAGCTACATCGGCTCGCACCTGAAGAAGTATGGCGGCGACCCGACCTTCTTCGACCAGGCGTTCGTCCACCTGCACGTGCCGGAAGGTGCCACGCCCAAGGACGGTCCCAGCGCCGGCGTCACCATGGCCAGTGCCCTGCTCTCCCTGGCGCGCAACCAGGTGCCGAAGAAAGGCGTGGCGATGACCGGCGAACTGACCCTGACCGGCCAGGTCCTGCCCATCGGCGGGGTCCGCGAGAAGGTGATCGCCGCGCGCCGGCAGAAGATCTTCGAGCTGATCCTGCCGGAAGCCAACCGCGGCCACTTCGAAGAGTTGCCCGACTATCTCAGGGAAGGGCTGACCGTGCATTTCGCCAAGCGCTACGGCGACGTGGCCAAGGTGCTGTTCCCGGCCTGAGCCGGCGGCGGATGGCCGACC
Source organism: Pseudomonas sp. HMSC076A11 (assembly GCF_001810205.1). NCBI lineage: Bacteria > Pseudomonadati > Pseudomonadota > Gammaproteobacteria > Pseudomonadales > Pseudomonadaceae > Pseudomonas > Pseudomonas sp. HMSC076A11. The sequence continues at coordinate 406,383 of NZ_KV800287.1, forward strand.
GGTTCGGCCGTCCGCCGCGCCAACCTTGGCACTCGGGCGCTAGCAGGGTTTATGCTGGCGCCCTTTCCATTCGAGCCGAGGAGCGCTGCATGTCCTTTTCCCCCTCCCGTCTGCTGCTGCCATTGTCCATCGTGGTCCTGGCCGGCTGCGCCGGGCAACAGAAGCCGGTGGTCACCCTGGACGACGCCGACGACTGTTCGCCGCTGAAGCTGACGCAAGGCCAGGAACTGGTGCTGACCCTGCCGAGCAATCCCACCACCGGCTTCCGCTGGGAACTGCGCAACCCTGCTGCCAGCGTGCTCAAGCGCCTTGGCCCGGAGGTCTACAGCAATTCCGAAGAAGACAGCGGCCTGGTTGGCAGCGGCGGCGAATCGACCTGGCGCTTCCGCGTCGCCGCCAGCGGCGACGACCGCCTGGAACTGGTCTACCGGCGGCCCTGGGAAAAGGACGCGGAACCGGCGGAAAGCTTTTCCTGCGCGATCCAGGTGCGCTGAAACCGCTGCCCGCGGCGGACACATTCTGTACGAAGACCGACGTCCTGCGCCGTGGCGACCTGGCCTATCCTGACAGGCCCCGTCGCCCCGAGGACTCCATGCTCCGCGCCTCCTTCGTCCTGCTCGCCCTGTCCTGCGCCGCTCCTCTGCTCTCGCTGGCCGAACCGTTGCGCTTCGCAGGCGACGACGGCTGCCCCTACCTGTGCCCTGGCACGCCGCAGCGGCCCGGCTACCTGGTCGAGGCGCTCAGCCAGGTCCTTCGGGAGCCACCGCACTTCGACAGCCTGCCCTGGCCGCGCGCCGTGCAGATGGTCCGCGACGGCCATCGCGACGGCCTGGTCGGCGCCTATGGACTCGACGGCCTGCGGGTCGGCAGCGAGCCCATCGGCTGGGTCGGGCTGGCCTTCTACACCCGCCACGACAGCGACTGGCACTACTCCGGCGATGCTTCCCTGCTCGGCCAGCGCCTGGGCCTCGCCCAGGGCTACGTGAACAATCCGCGCTTCGAAGCCTGGCGCAGCCAGGCCGGCGACGACGACCTGCACCTGCAGGTCCTCGGCGGCGAGCGCGTGCTGCCGCGCAACCTGCAGAAACTGCTGCTCGGCCGCATCGACGTGCTATTGGAAGACCGCGACATCATCGAGCACTACCTGGAGCATCATCCGCAGCTCGCCGGACAGATCCGCCGCGCCGGCGAACTACCCGGGCGGCAGCCGCTGCACGTCGGCCTCAGCCCGCACCTGCCGGAGGTCGACGCGCGTCTCGCGGAACTCGACGAAGGGCTACGCCAACTGCGTCGCGAAGGCACCCTGAAGGTCCTCGGCGAGCGCTATAGGCTTTCTTTCGAATGACTTTCCGGGCCGCCGGAAATCCGCCGCCAGACCAGCAACCACGCTGCTTTCAGCCGATTGAATAAATTCCGGCAGGCCTTTTTGGCGTCGTCTATTACTCAATCTACGACGGCACCGAAAGGAGGCGCGTCATGGGCACCGCTCTTCGTTACTCACTGCTCTGGGCATCCACTGTCTTCGTTTCCTCCTGCGGCAGCCTGCTGCCCAGCGAACGAGCGGAAGTCCAATCCCCCTTCGTCGACTACCTCGATGCCGAACTGCGCTATTCCCAGGCGCAACCCGGCAGCACGACCCGTTCGCAGCTGTTCGGGCTGGGTTTCGATCCATTGACCCAGGGCAACGGCCGCATGCTGTCGTTCATCGACGTGCGGCTCATGTTCATCCAGCCGAACATCCCCATCGATTACCTGCCGGGCGGCCTGGTGCAATGCCTGGAAGCGAAGGACCGTTGCATCGGCTACGCCTTCGATTTCAGCAAGACCGACACCCAGCGGGTCGGCAGCTTCTGGGCGGACGTGTTCAACTTCCGCAAGAAACGGGAGTTGCAGGGCTGGTCGTTCAAGGCGGTGTTCGTCTTCGTCAACGACGTGCTGGTGCACAAGGTCAGCAACGGCGAACCGAACATCCATCGCCTGGAAGACAAGAAGAACCCGCTGGGTCCGCTGCAGGGCGCGGGAGAGTACTTCTCCGACAAGCTCAGGTGATTCGCCTGCGCGCATGGGTGAATCGTCGCCGCGCAGTTGGGCGACGCTCATCCCTCGGCTACAATTCGGCCCCCTGAAAAGCCGTGATGCCCGAGGTCACCCGCGTGAGCGAGTCCGATCGCCTGTTCGCCCAACCCCAGCAACGTGTCGCCGACTTCGTGTTCAACGAAGACGTGGTGCGCGTGTTCCCCGACATGATCAAGCGCTCCGTGCCGGGCTACCCCACCATCGTCGAGAACATCGGCGTACTCGGCGCGCAGTTCGCCCAGCCGAACAGCGTGCTCTACGACCTCGGCTGCTCGCTCGGCGCGGTCACCCAGTCGCTGCGCCGCCACGTCCGCAACGACGGCTGCCGGGTGATCGGGGTGGACAACTCGCACGCGATGATCGAGCGCTGCAGTGAATACCTGCATGCCCAGGACGCCATGTACCAGGAGCTGCTGCCGGTCGAGCTGATCGAGGCCGACATTCTCGCCCTGGACCTGCAACCCACCTCGCTGGTGGCGATGAACTTCACCCTGCAGTTCGTCGCCCCCGACCAGCGCCTCGGCCTGCTGCGCAGGATCCGCCAGGCACTGCTGCCCGGCGGCGCGCTGATCCTCTCGGAGAAACTGCGCTTCGCCGATGCGCAGGAGCACGCGCTGCTCACCGACCTGCACATCGCCTTCAAGCGTGCCAACGGCTACAGCGAGCTGGAGATCGCGCAGAAGCGCAGCGCGCTGGAAAACGTCATGCTCCCCGACACCTTCGAGGAACACCGTGAACGGCTGCTGGCCGCCGGCTTCAGCCGGGTCAGCCAATGGTTCCAGTGTCTCAACTTCGCCTCGATGATCGCCCTGCCATGATCCAGCACCTCGCCCTCGACGCCCTCCAGCGACACCTCGCCGGCTCTCCGCTGTACGGCTGGGCGACCAGCCTGCCCGCGCAGATCGCCGCGCGCATCGAGGAAGGCCACGGCGACCTGGCCCGTTGGTGGAGCGCGGTCCAGCGCCTGCCCCAGGTGCCCGCGCCGAAGGTCGACCTGGCCCAGCGCTTCGCCCTGCACAGCGACCACGATGCGGCGCTGCAAGCGCAGATGAAGGAAGCGCTGCAAGGGCTGATTCCCTGGCGCAAGGGCCCCTTCGACTTCTTCGGCGTGCAGGTCGATACCGAATGGCGTTCCGACTGGAAATGGGAGCGTGTCTCGCCACATGTCGAACTGCGTGGCAAACGCGTCCTCGATGTCGGCTGCGGCAACGGCTACTACCAGTGGCGCATGCTCGGCGCCGGCGCGGAGAGCGTGGTCGGGGTCGATCCGAACTGGCTGTTCCTCTGCCAGTTCCTCGCCGCCAAGCGCTACCTGCCGGAGCTGCCGGCCTGGCACCTGCCGCTGGCCCTGGAAGACCTGCCGGAGAAGCTCGAAGGCTTCGACACGGTATTCTCCATGGGCGTGCTCTATCACCGTCGCTCGCCCATCGACCACCTGCTGGCGCTCAAGGACTGCCTGAAGCGCGGCGGCGAACTGGTCCTGGAGACCCTGGTGGTGGAAGGCGACGCCAGCACCGTGCTGGTGCCCGAGGACCGCTACGCGCAGATGCGCAACGTCTGGTTCCTGCCCTCGGTGGCAGCCCTGGAGCTCTGGCTGCGCCGCGCCGGGTTCGCCGACGCGCGCTGCGTCGACGTCAGCCTGACCAGCGTCGAAGAACAACGCTCCACCGAATGGATGCGTTTCCAGTCGCTGCCGGAATTCCTCGATCCGCAGGACCGTTCGCGAACCGTCGAAGGCCTGCCGGCACCGATGCGCGCCACGCTGGTGGCGCGCAAGCCCTGACAGCGAATAGGGAAAAGCCCATCCTCGGATGGTTTTTTTTTTGCTTTCATCCGCCCCGCAGGTCGACGGCAAGCGGGGCGCGATTGCCTCAGCGCTTGGTCGCCGCGGCCAGCATCAGCGCTTTCATCTCGGCCACCGCCTGCCTGAAGCCGACGAACAGGGCGTGGGCGACGATGGCGTGGCCGATGTTCAGCTCGTTGATGCCGTCGATGGCCGCGACCGGCTCGACATTGTGGTAGTGCAGGCCATGCCCGGCGTTGACGATCAGGCCGAGGGAACGCCCGAGGGCCACGCCCTCGCGTACCCGCTGCAGCTCGCGGGCCTGCTCCTCGGGATCTTCGGCGTCGGCGTAGCGACCGGTATGCAGTTCGATAGCCGGCGCGCCGACCCGGGCGGAGGCCTCGATCTGCCGCGGATCGGGATCGATGAACAGCGACACTTCGCTGCCCACCGCAGCCAGGCGTCGCACCGCGTCGCGGATGCGCTGTTCCTGGCCGGCGACGTCGAGGCCGCCCTCGGTGGTCAGTTCCTCGCGGCGCTCGGGGACCAGGCAGCTATGCGCCGGCCGGATCTCCTCGGCGAAGGCGAGCATTTCCTCGGTGACCCCCATCTCGAAGTTCATCCGCGTCTGCAGCACTTCCTTGAGCACCCGCACGTCGCGTTCCTGGATATGCCGGCGGTCCTCGCGCAGGTGCACGGTGATACCGTCGGCGCCGGCTTCCTCGGCGTCCAGGGCGGCCTTCACCGGGTCCGGATAGCGGGTGCCCCGGGCCTGGCGCAGGGTGGCGACGTGATCGATGTTCACGCCGAGCAGAATTCGAGTGGCTTCAGTCACGGGGTGACTCCTTACGGTTCATGAACAGCTCGCGGCTGACCAGCGGCCGGCCGCCCAGATGGGGAGCGAGCGCCTGGCGCATCAGGCGCTTGGCCGCCGCCAGGGCGCCGGGGGCGCTCCAGTCGACGTCGGCCATGGATAACAGTTCGGAGCCCTGGAACAGCCCGGGTTGCAGTTGCGCCACCGGCTCCAGGCCGGCCTCTGGCAAAAGCTGGTACAACGCCTGCGGCTCGATCGGGCGCCCATCGATGTCGACATCGAGAGCGAAACCATAGCCCAGTTGCTCCAGCAGGCGCCATTCGAACGCGCGCAGCAGCGGTTCAATGGGTCGCCCCGCCGCCAGCAGCGGCAGGGTCGCGGCGTAGTGGGCGAAGATTTCCGGCTGCGGGTCTTCCGCCGGCAACAGGCGGATCAACAGCTCGTTGAGGTAGAGACCGCTGAACAGCGCCTGGCCATTGAGCAGGTTGGGAACACCGGCGCTTTCCAGCCGGGCCACGGTCTTCAGTTCGCCGCGCCCGCGCCACTCCGCTTCCAGCGGCACGAATGGCCGCGCCAGGGCGCCAGCCTTGCCGCGGGCGCCGCGCAGGACCGCGCGCAGGCGACCCAGCGGGGTGAAGAAGTCCACCAGGGCGCTGGTTTCCTTGTACGGCCGGCTATGCAGCACGTAGGTGGCTTGGGCGGCGGCGAAGGACATGGCGGGTCGACCGGGCGCGAGAGGGATGGCGCCCGGCTGGCGCCGGGCTGCCGGGAACGGTCAGAGGTCGCCGTAGCCCAGCGAGCGCAGGGCGCGCTCGTCGTCGGACCAGCCGCCCTTGACCTTGACCCAGAGGTTGAGCATGACCTTGGAGTCGAACAGCACTTCCATGTCTTTGCGCGCGTTCTGGCCGATGCTTTTGATCCGCTCGCCCTTGTCGCCGATGATGATCTTCTTCTGCCCCTCGCGCTCCACCAGGATCAGCGCATGGATATGCAGGATGCGACCTTCCTGCTTGAACTCCTCGATCTCCACGGTGATCTGGTAGGGCAGCTCGGCGCCGAGCTGGCGCATGATCTTCTCGCGGACCAGCTCGGCGGCCAGGAATCGGCTGCTGCGGTCGGTGATCTGGTCTTCAGGGAAGAAGTGCTCGCTTTCCGGCAGACGCTCGGCGACCAGCTTCTCCAGCACGTCCAGGTTGGTCCCGTGCTGCGCCGAGATCGGTACTACCTCGGCCTTCGGCAACTGCTGGGTGAGCCATTCGAGGTGCGGCAGCAGGTCGGCCTTTTCCTCGATGCGGTCGGTCTTGTTCACCGCGATCAGCACCGGGCAACTGACGTACTGCACGCGCTCCAGGACCATCTGGTCCTCTTCGGTCCAGCGGGTGCGGTCAACCACGAAGATCACCACGTCGACATCCTTCAATGCCGCGCTGGCGGTACGGTTCATGTAGCGGTTGAGGGCCTTCTCGCCGCTCTTGTGCAGGCCGGGCGTATCGACGTAGACGGCCTGCACCTCGCCCTCGGTCTTGATCCCGAGCATGTTGTGGCGGGTGGTCTGCGGCTTGCGCGAGGTGATCGCCAGCTTCTGCCCGAGGATGTGGTTGAGCAGGGTGGACTTGCCCACGTTGGGGCGGCCCACGATCGCCACGTAGCCGCAACGGCTGCCGGCAGCGATGTCGTCGTGCATGTCAGTCATGGCCATTCTCCACGCCCAGGGCCACCAGCGCGGCGGCCGCGGCCACCTGCTCGGCGATGCGGCGGCTGCCGCCGTGCCCGTGGGTCTTGTCGCTCAGCAGGGCCACTTCGCAATCGACGAAGAAGGTCCGGCAATGGGGTTCGCCCTGGATATCCACCACCTCGTAGCGCGGCAGGTCGCAGCCACGCGACTGCAGGAACTCCTGCAGGCGGGTCTTGGGGTCCTTGTTGGTGTCCACCGGGGTCAGCTCGCGCAGTTGCGGTCCGAGCCAGGCGATGATCCGCTCGCGCGCGGAGTCCATGCCGGTATCCAGGTAGATGGCGCCGATCAGGGCTTCCATCGCATCGGCGAGGATCGACTCGCGGCGAAACCCGCCGCTCTTCAGCTCGCCCGAGCCCAGCCGCAGGTAGTCGCCCACCTCGAAGCCGCGCGCCAGCAGGGCCAGGGTCTCGCCCTTGACCAATCGCGCGCGCAGGCGCGAAAGCTGGCCTTCGCGAGCCTGCGGGAAGTGGTGGAACAGCGCCTCGCCGATGACGAAGTTGAGAATGGCGTCACCGAGGAACTCCAGGCGCTCGTTGTTGCGCCCGGCGTAGCTGCGATGGGTCAGGGCCAGGACCATCAGGTCCCGGTCTTTGAAGGTATAGCCGAGCTTGCGCTCGAGTCGGTCCAGCGAATTACTCACGGCATGCGTACACGGAATTCTTTGTCGAAGTGGACCACCAGGTCGATGTTGCTGATCAGTGGCTCGCGTTTTTCATATTTCAGGTGCGCCCGGAATTGGTTGTCTTCCAGTTGCACCTCCAGGGCCTTCTCCAGGTCCAGGTTGCGGATGCCGTTGATCTGCATCCCCTTGCCGACGTAGCTGTAGAACTCCGGCACGGAACGCACCTCGGCCGCCTTGTCGGTCTCCACGGAAGTGATCACCTTCTCCAGCGAGTAGTAATCCATGTAGTGCGGGATGATCTTGAACGCGGCGCTGGCGAAGAACGCCACCACGCCCAGCACCACCAGCCACCCCAGCAGGGACATCCCCTTCTGCGAACGCGCGAACCTCATGTCGGACCTCATGTCAGTGTAGTTATTCCGTCCAGCGAGCGGTAACGCCATCGGGCAGGGCCCTGCGGCGGCGTTCGCGGAAGTGAAAGCGGGGCTGCCCTCGGGAGCAGCCCCGCTTCGCGATTATTCAGCAGGAGCGCCCTTCCGCGTGGCGAACCTGCGCACAGGTCAGTGAATCACGCCGACCCGGGAGAAGTTCGGCAGGTTGCTCATCTTCGGATCGGGCCAGCTCATCCATACAGCGAAGGCCTTGCCGACGATATTGCGGTCCGGAACCATGCCCAGCAGATCCTTGGGGATCTTCGGATCGTTCCAGTAGCGGCTGTCGTTGGAGTTGTCGCGGTTGTCGCCCATCATGAAGTAGTGGCCGGCGGGAATGGTCCACTGGCGGTCGGGCTCAATGCGATAGCGGCTCATTTCCTTGCGGATCAGGTGCTCGGCCTGGCCCAGCTTCTCCTGGTACAGGGTCACGCTGCCCAGGGTGCCCGGTTCCTCGCCGACCAGTTTCTCCGCCACCAGCTCGCCGTTGACGTACAGGCGCTTTTCCTTGGTGTAGCGCACGGTGTCGCCGGGCAGGCCGACCACGCGCTTGATGTAGTTGATGTTCGGTTCGCTGGGATAGCGGAACACCATGACATCGCCGCGCTGCGGATCACCGATCGGGATCACCTTGGTGTCCAGCACCGGCAGGCGGATACCGTAGGCGAACTTGTTGACCAGGATGAAATCGCCGACCTCGAGGGTAGGTTTCATCGACCCCGAGGGAATCTGGAACGGCTCGACCAGGAAGGAACGCAGCACCAGCACGATGAACAGCACCGGGAAGAACGACTTGCCGTACTCCACCAGCAGCGGTTCCTTGTTGAGCTTCTCCAGCACTGCCGGATCGGGCTCGTTCACCTGCCCTTCGTAGGAAGAGATCGCGGCCCGCCGACGCGGCGCGAACAGCACCAGGTCGACCAGGGCCAGGGCGCCGCATACAGCCACGGCGATGACCAGCAACAACGGGAAATTGAGTGTCATGGGTTCTAGCTATCCACTTTGAGCACGGCGAGGAAGGCTTCCTGGGGAATTTCCACGCTACCGACCTGCTTCATCCTTTTCTTACCAGCCTTCTGCTTCTCCAGCAGCTTGCGTTTACGGCTCACGTCGCCACCGTAACACTTGGCCAGCACGTTCTTCCTGAGCGCCTTGACCGTCGAGCGGGCGATGATCTGCCCACCGATGGCTGCCTGGATCGCCACGTCGAACATCTGCCGCGGGATCAGTTCCTTCATTTTCTCCACCAGCTGGCGGCCCTTGTAGGGGGCGTTGTCGCGGTGGACGATCAGGGCGAGGGCGTCGACCTTCTCGCCATTGATCAGCACGTCGAGACGAACCAGGTTGGACGGCTCGAAACGATCGAAGCTGTAGTCCAGGGAAGCATAGCCGCGGCTGGTGGACTTGAGGCGATCGAAGAAGTCGAGCACCACCTCGTTCATCGGCAGGTCGTAGACCACCTGCACCTGGCCGCTGAGGAAGTGCATGTCGCGCTGCACGCCGCGCTTCTCGATGCACAGGGTGATCACGTTGCCCAGGTGGTCCTTGGGCACCAGGATGGTGGCGCGGCAGATCGGTTCGCGCATTTCCTGGATCGACGCCAGGTCCGGGAGCTTGGACGGGTTGTCGACGTAGATGATCTCGCCATTCTTCTGCACGATCTCGAAGACCACCGTGGGCGCAGTGGTGATCAGGTCCAGGTCGTATTCGCGCTCTAGGCGCTCCTGGATGATCTCCATGTGCAGCATGCCGAGGAAGCCGCAACGGAAGCCGAAGCCCAGGGCTTCGGAGCTTTCCGGCTCGTATTGCAGCGACGAGTCGTTGAGGGTCAGCTTCTGCAGGGCGTCGCGGAAGTCCTCGAAATCGTCCGAGCTGACCGGGAACAGGCCCGCGTAGACCTGCGGCTTGACCCGCTTGAAGCCCGGCAGGACCTCGACGTCCGGCGTGTTGTTCAGGGTCAGCGTATCGCCCACCGGCGCGCCGTGGATATCCTTGATACCGGCGATGATGAAGCCCACCTCGCCCGCCTTCAGGTCGACGGTCTCGGTGTGCTTCGGAGTGAATACCCCGACGCTGTCCACCTGGTGGACCTTGCCGGTGGACTTCACCAGGATCTTGTCGCCCTTCTTCACCCGGCCGTTCTTCACCCGTACCAGCGAGACCACGCCGAGGTAGTTGTCGAACCAGGAGTCGATGATCAGCGCCTGCAGCGGCGCCTCGATCTCGCCTTCCGGGGCGGGGATGGCGGTCACCAGGCGCTCCAGCACCTCCAGCACGCCCATCCCGCTCTTGGCGCTGCAGGCCACGGCGTCGGTGGCGTCGATGCCGATGATGCTCTCGATTTCCTCTTTCACCCGCTCCGGCTCGGCCTGGGGCAGGTCCATCTTGTTCAGCACGGGCATCACTTCCAGCCCCTGCTCGATGGCGGTGTAGCAGTTGGCGACGGACTGCGCCTCGACGCCCTGGCCGGCGTCCACTACCAGCAGCGCGCCCTCGCAGGCGGCCAGCGAGCGGCTGACTTCGTAGGTGAAGTCGACGTGGCCGGGGGTATCGATGAAGTTGAGCTGGTAGGTCTTACCGTCCTGCGCCTTGTAGTGCAGGGTCACGCTGTGGGCCTTGATGGTGATCCCGCGCTCGCGCTCCAGGTCCATGGAGTCCAGGACCTGGGCCTCCATTTCGCGATCGGAGAGGCCGCCGCACATCTGGATGAAGCGATCGGCCAGCGTCGACTTGCCATGGTCGATATGGGCAATGATGGAGAAATTGCGGATATGGCTCAGGTCGCTCACGGCTCAACACACTCGAAAAGGGCAAGGGCGGCAATCCGCCGAAAAATAGCCGGGGAGTTTACCTGATGCTCGGGCAAGGCGTCACGCAGGTAACGGATTGACGGGCATGAAAAAGGGCGGTGGAAACCGCCCTTTTTTCGCCAGCCGGCTTATTCGGCCAGCTTGAAGGTAATGAAGCTGGCGCGTCCCTGGCGCAGCACCCGCATCGAAACCGAACGGTTCTTCGGCAGGGCCTTGGCCACGTCGGCGAAGACCTTGGTCGAGGTCACCGCCTTGTTGTCCAGGTGGGTGATGACATCGCCCGGACGCAGGCCGATGACCGCGGCCGGACCGTCCTGGACTTCCTTGATCACCACGCCGCCCTGGATATCCAGGCTCTTGCGCTGCTCGGCGGTCAGGTCGGCGACGGTCACGCCCAGGCGGTTGCTGCTGCGCTCGGCGCCCGGAGCGCCCATCGAGGCGATTTCCTCGTCGTCGTCCGGAAGGCTGCCTACCGCCATGCTCAGGGACTTGCGCTGGCCGTTGCGAATCACGTCCAGGTTGATCTTGTCGCCCGGCTTCATGTTGCCCACCAGGTGCGGCAGGTCGGCGGACTCGTTGATCGACTGGCCGTTCAGGCTGAGGATCACATCGCCCACCTGCAGGCCACCCTTGGCCGCCGGGCCGTCTTCCACCAGTTGCGCCACCAGCGCGCCGGACGGCTTGTCGAGGCCGAAGGACTCGGCGAGATCCTTGTTCACTTCCTGGATCACCACGCCCAGCCAGCCGCGACTGACCTTGCCGGCTTTCTTCAACTGGTCGGCGACGTTCAGCGCGACATCGATCGGAATGGCGAAGGACAGGCCCATGAAGCCGCCGGAACGGGTGAAGATCTGCGAGTTGATGCCGACCACTTCGCCCTGCAGGTTCAGCAGCGGACCGCCGGAGTTACCCGGGTTGATCGCCACGTCGGTCTGGATGAAGGGTACGTAGCTCTCGTTCGGCAGGCTACGCCCCTTGGCACTGACGATACCGGCGGTGACCGAGTGATCGAAGCCGAACGGCGAACCGATGGCCAGGACCCATTCGCCCACTTTCAGCTTGTTCGAATCGCCCAGTTTCAGGGTCGGCAGGTTCTTCGCCTCGATCTTCAGCACCGCCACGTCGCTGCGCGGGTCCGCGCCGATCAACTTGGCCTTGTGCTCGCTACGGTCGGACAGGCGCACCAGGATCTCGTCGGCATCGGCCACGACGTGATTGTTGGTGAGGATGTAGCCGTCGTTGGAGATGATGAAGCCGGAACCCAGCGATTGCGCCTCGCGCTGCTGGCCGCGCGGATTGCGCGGAACCTGCGGGATGCTGCGCTCGAGGAAGTCGCGGAACATCGGCGGCAGCCCTTCGAGGTCGGGGATCGACAGCTGCCCGCGCGCCATGGCGCGATCCGGCAGCTTCTGCCGCGTACTGATATTCACCACCGCCGGCGACGCCTGTTCGACCAAAGGCGTGAAGTCCGGCAGTTCTGCCCGGGCCGTCATCGCCAGGCTCAAGGCCAGCAAGGCCACCATCGCAGCCATACAGCGTTTTAGGGTATGCATCGACTACAGCTCCCGTGATGTTCGAGGGAAGAGAAAGACTCAGGCCGAATCGGACGGCCCGGAAATCAGCGCTCGCAGAACCACCGGCTGCGAGGCTGGATCATCGGCATGACGACGAGCATGCCGACGCACCAATAGCCAGGCCGCCAGCAAACCCGCCAGCCCGGACACGATGATCAGAGGTTCGACAAGGCCCGCCCGGGTCGCCAGCAATGCTGCCACGAAAAACCCGAGCAGAGGGAAAAGATAGAAGAGGACGGAGGCGCGCAACAACAGGTCTTCATGAATTCCTAGGACGACCGCATCGCCGACCCGCAGGCTCAGGTCGCTCAACGCGCGCACCCGGGCACGCCCCGCGCCGACGCCCAGGCGCTGCATCAGCCCCTGGCCGCAACCGGCATTGGCCGAGCAGGACGAGCAGGTACTGCGGCGCACGGTCTCGACCCATACCGCTCCCGGCTCGGTCGCCACCACTCGCCCCTGCTCCTCGATCATTTCTGGGCGGCGGCCTCGGGCCGGATGGACAGCGCCACCCGCTCGGCGGTGCCCAGCGGCACTTCGCCGACGACGGTCACCATCTGGCCGCCGTCATCGGTCTGCAGGCGCTTGGAAACCACCACGGTCGGGCCGAGCTGGCTGCGCGCGTCGCCAACCATGGCACCGTGCAGCGGCTCGATGAACACCGAGAATCGTGCCAGGCCATCGCCATAGGTCAGGCAGGCGACCGGATCGGGGGTGACCGGACTGCGACGCATGAAACTGCGGGTCAGGGTGAAACCTGGCGGCAGCCATTCCGAGCGCCAGGCCACGGTCTTCTCGCCGTCGGCCTTGGCCGGGCCGACGACCTGGCATTCGGCGCCCGCCTGCAACTGGTCTTCGGCAGGTGCCGCGCCGGTATTCAACTGGGTGAACTGGAAGCGCTCGAGCAACTGCCCCTTCTCGTTCAGCAGCAGCGACTTCAACGGCAGGCCGGTGTCGCGGTCCAGGTGCAGCTCGAAGCCGTAGCGATGCTGGTCGCGCGGAGTCACCGCAAGGACCACTGCCGGGCGGCCGGCGACACGGGATTCGCCGACCAGGCGCAGGTCGTACCAGGAAGCCAGCTGGGAGGGATCGAACTTGCGCACCGGCCACAGCTGGGCATCGGCCAGTTGGTCGGCAAGGCCGCCGCTGATGCACTGGGTGCGCCCGTCGACCCGGACCACTTCCTGGCGCGCGCCGTCGAGCTGGAGCAGGCGCTCGCGAACCGCACCATCGCTCTCCACGCGATGCCAGATCTCATGGGTGGAGAAGCTGCCATTGCGCTCGTAGACGAAGGTGCCTTGGAAACTGTTCTGGCGATCGGCCTCGGCGAGACGATTCAGCCAGTCGGAAGCGTCGGCAGCCTGAGTGGCGGGAACCGCCATCAGGCTGCCAAGCAAAAGCAACAGGGAGGTGGTGCGCATGTCTCTCCTCAGCGGTTTTCCAGGCTGGCTGCCCGAGCGTAGGGCAGCGCGCTCTCTGTACCACTGACGGCGGATTGTTGCACGTGCTGACGCAGGTAGATCGGCAGACGCTGCTCATGCCAGCGGGTATCGCTGGACGAGGAGTTGGTGATCACCTGCGGCGCCCCTGCTCTTCGCTGTAGCCGGCCAGCACGGCCGGGCCTTTCACCTGAGGCAGGGCGATCTGCGGGGTGGTCCCCTGTTGCGCCATCTGCGGCAGGGCGTCGTTCTGGTTGTACAGACGCACGCCGGCCAGCACCGCCAGGGTCACCGAGGCAGCGACCGCCAGGCGACCGACCATCCGCCACGGTCCCTTCTCCGCTTTCGGCGGAGCGGCCTCGTCGGCCAGGGCAGCAGAGACCGCCGCAGCGATATCCAGCTTCGGCAGGGTAGGCTCACGGTGCATGACGGACCGCGCCAGCTGGTAACGCGACCAGGTGGAACGCAGCTCGGCATCCTCGCCGCAAGCTGCGAGCACCCGCCGCAACTCGAGTTCATCCGCTTCGTTATCCATCACAGCGGACAGAGTTTCCTGCAGGGCTTCACGACTCATAGCGATACCTCTCTTGGCATTTGCCGCTGTGTCAGGCTTCTCGCAACAAAGGCTGCAGAGCTTTGTCGATTGCTTCACGAGCGCGGAAGATCCGCGACCGTACCGTCCCCACCGGACACTGCATCACGGTGGCGATATCTTCGTAACTCAAACCTTCGAACTCGCGCAGGGTCAGGGCCGTACGCAAATCCTCGGGCAACTGCTGGATGGTCTGGTGCACGGTGGCCTCGATCTCATCCCGCAACATCGCCCGTTCCGGCGACTCGATGTCCTTCAGGGCGTGGTCGCCCTCGAAGAACTCCGCATCCTCTGCGGTCACATCGCTGTCCGGTGGCCGACGCCCGCGAGCGACCAGGTGGTTCTTCGCGGTGTTGATGGCGATCCGATACAGCCAGGTATAAAAAGCACTATCGCCGCGGAAATTGCCGAGCGCACGGTATGCCTTGATGAAGGCTTCCTGCGCTACGTCCTGGGCTTCCTGGGCGTCGTGCACGAACCGCACGATCAATCCCGGTATCTTGTGCTGGTATTTCAGTACCAGCAGATCGAAAGCCCGCTTGTCTCCGCGCTGTACCCGTTCAACCAGTTGCTGATCCTGTTCCTGGGTTAGCATGAAAGCTCCTCTTCGAACCTGGAGGAGCTTCGAGCGTCCCAGCGAATCGTCTTGCCAAGATAGACTCGGGCTTCTTGCAAAAGTTCTCCCCTCCAAGCATGCGTCACGAGTTTTTTCCTCGCTCGTGACGTGCGGCCCCGGACATCGTGTCCGGGCCCCGCGAAAATGGATTGCATCGGGCTCAGGGCCCGGCCTCTGTGCCGCTGGGTAGGCCAACCGGACGAGGTCTTCAGGCATCCTGCTTTGGAACCGATGCGTCTAAGAAAGTTCCAGCACTACATCGCCCCGCTCTGATGACGCCTGCCGATGACAGGCCCGCAGCTCATCCGCCGGACCGGCAGCGGGGGTGCGCTATTGTGCCGCCAGGCCCTTCTATATACTAGGGCTCCACCACGGGGAAATGCGGGCATGAGCCAACATTATCAACACGATGTACTGGTCATCGGCAGCGGCGCCGCCGGCCTGAGTCTGGCCTTGACCCTTCCGGAACACCTGCGCATCGCCGTCCTCAGCAAGGGCGAACTGTCGCAGGGCTCGACCTACTGGGCCCAGGGCGGCGTGGCCGCCGTGCTGGACGATACCGACACCGTGGAATCCCACGTCGAGGACACCCTGGTCGCCGGTGGCGGCCTGTGCCGCGAGGATGCGGTGCGCTTCACCGTGGAGCATAGCCGCGAAGCGATCCAGTGGCTGATCGAACAGGGGGTGCCCTTCACCCGCGACGAGCAGCACAACCACGAGGAAGGCAGCTTCGAATACCACCTGACCCGCGAAGGCGGGCACAGCCACCGGCGCATCATCCATGCCGCCGACGCCACCGGCGCCGCGATCTTCAATACCTTGCTGGCCCAGGCCCGGCGGCGACCGAACATCGAGTTGCTGTCGCAGCGGGTGGCGGTCGACCTGATCACCGAGCGCAAGCTAGGCCTGCCGAGCAAGCGCTGCCTGGGCGCCTACGTGCTGAATCGGGAAAGCGGCGAAGTCGATACCTTCCGTGCCCGCTTCAGCGTGCTGGCCTCCGGTGGCGCGAGCAAGGTCTACCTTTATACCAGCAATCCCGACGGCAACTCCGGCGACGGCATCGCCATGGCCTGGCGCGCCGGCTGCCGGGTCGGCAACCTGGAGTTCAACCAGTTCCACCCGACCTGCCTGTACCACCCGCAGGCCAAGAGTTTCCTCATCACCGAGGCATTGCGCGGCGAAGGCGCCCTGCTCCGCCTGCCCAATGGCGAGCGTTTCATGCCGCGCTTCGACCCGCGTGGCGAACTGGCGCCCCGGGACATCGTGGCCCGCGCCATCGACCATGAAATGAAGCGCCTGGGGATCGACTGTGTCTACCTGGACATCAGCCACAAGCCGGCCGAGTTCATCAAGGCGCACTTCCCCACCGTCTACGAGCGCTGCCTGGACTTCGGCATCGACATTACCCAGCAACCGATCCCGGTAGTGCCGGCCGCTCACTATACCTGCGGCGGCGTGCTCGTCGACCAGCACGGGCATACCGACGTGCCGGGCCTCTACGCCATCGGCGAAACCACCTTCACCGGCCTGCACGGCGCCAACCGCATGGCCAGCAATTCGCTGCTGGAATGCTTCGTCTATGCCCGCTCTGCCGCCGCCGACATGCTCCAGCGCCTGCCCGGCACGCCCGTGCCGGAAAGCCTGCCGAGCTGGGACGCCAGCCAGGTCACCGACTCCGACGAGGACGTGATCATCGCGCACAACTGGGACGAACTGCGGCGTTTCATGTGGGACTACGTCGGTATCGTGCGCACCAACAAGCGCCTGCAGCGCGCCCAGCACCGGGTACGCCTGCTGCTCAGCGAGATCGACGAGTTCTACAGCAACTACAAGGTCAGCCGCGACCTGATCGAGTTGCGCAACCTGGCACTGGTCGCCGAACTGATCATCCGCTCGGCCATGCAGCGCCGCGAAAGCCGGGGCCTGCACTACACGCTGGATTATCCGGACCTGCTGCCCGAAGCCCGCGACACTATCCTGGTGCCGCCCATCTACGGCGACTGAAGCGCAGGCGGACACGCAGGCGCCGATGGCTGTCGGCGCCCAATGCATCGGCCGGGATACAGCAGCCAAGGATGCGCCAGCGGCCCGGCAGGCGCACGCGCAGTACGATCAGCCAGGGCAACGCCAGGCTGTCAGGGCGCAATTGCACCGCTTGCCAGCCGCTTCCGGCGCTCCACAGCTGCCAGCCCCGCTCGTCATGGCGCACGCCGCGGAAGGCCCGCGAGCCGCGCAGCAGTACCTGGCGGTACAGCCCCCAGGCACCGTAGGCCAGGCAGACCAGCGCAAGCGGCGGCTTCAGCCAGACCGGCAGCGCCGCCAGCAGGATCGACAGCAGCGCCAGGGCCCACAGTGCCAGGCTCGCCGCCAGCAGGATCGGAGAGACCCGCCAGCGGCATTCGAACGGCTCAATCCGGCTGGACACGGTCCAGGATCATCCGCACCATCCGCCGCAGGTCGGCGTCTTCCGGCTCGCCGCGCTGCATGAACCAACCGAACATGTCCTGGTCCTCGCACTCCAGCAGCTTGCGGAAGCGCGCCTGGTCCTCGGCGTCCAGGCCCGGGTAAACCTCCTGCACGAAAGGCACCAGCAGCACATCCAGTTCCAGCATGCCGCGACGGCTGTGCCAGTAGAGTCGTTTCAGTTCGGTTTCATCTGCCATGTTCGGGCTCCTCGAAAACGCCCGGCATTATAGGGCGGTTGCGCTCGAATGGCGCGGCCCGATGACGAGGCGTCGCTCCGCCGGCGTCCGCCCTTGGTCGTATTGCCCGGCAAACCAAGGGTATCCACGCGGGACGCAGGCCCATGCCGACGGCGGCCTCGGAAGTGTCCGACAACCGCCAAGGCGGATGCGCCAGGCATTCTTGCCCGCTGACAAGCCTCGGACCGAGTTCTATGATGACGGTCCTGACTGACTGACCGCGCAGCATCGCAATGGCCGACCCCGCTTTCCACACCCCGCTAGTCCATGAAGGCATCCTCGCCGTCCGCGGCCCTGACGCCGCCAAGTTCCTCCAGGGCCAGCTGACCTGCAACCTCGCCTACCTCAACGACGAGACCTCCAGCCTCGGCGGCCGCTGCAACATCAAGGGCCGCCTGCTATCGAGCTTCCGCATCCTGCCCGAGGGCGACGGCCTGCTGCTGGCGATGGCCGGCGAGCTGCTCGAGGCCCAGTTGGCGGACCTGAAGAAATACGCCGTATTCTCCAAGGCCAGCCTTGCCGACGAGAGCGCAGCCTGGCTCCGCATAGGCTTGCGCGACGCCAGCGAGGCACTGCGCGCCCTGGGGATAGACACCCCGGCGGAGAGCGGCAGGATCGCCCGCCACGGCGACCTGCTCGCCGTCGCCCTGGGCGACGCCCGCGTCGAGCTATGGGTTCCGGCGCAACGCGCCGAGGCGGTGCTTGCCACGCTCCGCGAGCACAGCCGCGAGGCGCCGCTCGACGATTGGCTGCTCGGCCAGGTGCGCGCAGGCATCGGCCAGGTGTTCGGCGCTACCCGCGAGCTGTTCATCCCACAGATGATCAACCTGCAGGCGGTCGGCGGGGTCAGCTTCAAGAAGGGCTGCTATACCGGCCAGGAAATCGTCGCCCGCATGCAGTATCTCGGCCGCCTCAAGCGCCGCCTGTATCGCCTGGCGCTGGACGCAGACGAGGTGCCGGCGCCCGGCACCGGGCTGTTCTCGCCAGTCCATTCCACCAGCGTCGGCGAAGTGGTACTGGCCGCCCGTACGCCGGAGAACAGCGTGGAATTGCTCGCCGTGCTGCAGGACGACGCCGTCGCCGACGGCCGGATCAGCCTCGGAAGCGCCGAAGGAGCGCCGCTCGTCCTCCTCAATCTGCCTTACACGCTGGACAGCGACCGCGAAATCCAGCGCTGACCGTAAACTGTGCCTCGCCGTCCGCGGACGGCCCGCCAGTATTCCCATGGCCGGTGCACGTACAGCGTGCTCCGGCCATTGCGTTTTCAAAGGAAATGCCATGAGCAAGCTTGCCGACAAAGTCCAACAGGACCTGATCCGCGCCATCGATCAGGATGAACTGGTGCTGCCGACCCTGCCCGAAGTGGCCCTGCAGGTCCGCGAGGCGGCGGAGGACCCGGATGTCAGCATCCAGGCCCTGAGCAAGGTGATCGGCAACGACGCGGCGCTGACCGCGCGCATCATCCGCGTGGTGAACAGTCCGCTGCTGCGCAGCCCGAAGGAAATCACCGACCTGCAGATGGCGATCAGCCGGTTGGGCATCAACTACACCTGCAACCTGGCCACCGGCCTGGCCATGGAGCAGATGTTCCAGGCCACCACCGACGTGGTCGACCGCAAGATGCGCGAAGTCTGGAACAAGAGCACCGAGATCGCCGGCATCTGCCACGTGCTGGCCCGTCACTACACCCGCCTGGCGCCGGACCAGGCGACCCTGGCCGGGCTGGTGCACCAGATCGGCGTGCTGCCGATCCTCACCTACGCCGAGGATCACAACGAGCTGCTGTCGGACTCCATCAGCCTGAGCCACGTGATCGAGCGCATCCATCCGCTGATCGGCGAGCGCATCCTCAAGGCCTGGGATTTCCCCGCGCCGATCGCCGAGGTCCCGCGCCAGCACCTGGACTTCACCCGCAACTCGCCGCGCGCCGACTATACCGACCTGGTCCAGGTCGCCACCCTGCAGAGCTACCTTGGCAGCGAGCATCCCTATACCCGCCTGGACTGGAGCCAGATCCCGGCGTTCGCCAAGCTCGGCCTCGAGCCGACCGTCGACATGAAGGAAGACGAGGACCTCTCCAGCGCCCTGGAAGCCGCCACCAGCATGCTGCAATAGGCCCGCTCTACTCCGCCGGGAAGCGCACCCGCACCAGCAAGCCACCCAGTTCGCCCTGGTCGAGCTGGATCTGCGCCCGGTGCGCCCGGCAGACCTCGCCGACGATCGCCAGCCCCAGGCCGCTGCCGGGGCTGTCGCCGCGCCGGTAGAAGCGCTGGAAGACCCGCTCGCGGTCGGCGGCGGGAATTCCCGGACCATCGTCTTCCACTTCCAGCACGCCCCCCTCCAGCACCCTGAGGATCACGTTGCCGCCCTGCGGGGTGTGCGCCAGCGCGTTGTCCAGGAGGTTGCTGAGCAATTCGTTGAGCAGCGTCGGTTCACCCTGGATCCACACCGGCCCGGCGCTTTCCAGCGCCAGCGAGGCTCCCCGCGCATAGGCCAGCGGCGCCAGCGCCAGGCCCAGCTCCCGGGCCAGGGCGGTCAGGTCGATACGCTCGGCGCCACCCTCGGCGATGGCCTGGGCGCCGCTTTCGATGCGCGCCAGGGAGAGCAGCTGGTTGGCCAGGTGGATCAGGCGGTCGGTGTTCTTCGCCGTGGTCTCCAGGGTCGAACGCCAGGCTTCCGGCTCCTGCTCGCGCAGGCCCAGTTCCAGGCGCGCCTTGAGCGCCGCCAGCGGGGTGCGCAACTCGTGGGCGGCATCGGCGATGAACTGCGACTGCCGCTCGAACAGGCTGCGCAGGCGCTGGGTGAAGTGGTTCAGCGACTCCACCAGCGGCCGCAATTCATGCTGGACCTCGAGCATCGGCAACGGCCGCAGGTCGTCCGGCTGGCGCTCTTCCACCTCGCGGCGCAGGCGATCCAGCGGACGCAGCGCGGCGCTCACCGCCAGCCACACCAGCACCAGCGCGCCGACGCCGAGGACGCCCAGGCGCAACAGGGTATCGGTCATCAGGCTGCGCGCCATGCGCTCGCGGGCGCCTTCGGTCTCGGCCACGCGGATCTCCGCCATGCCGCTCATGCTCGGTTCGCTGACCGGCTGCAGCAGGCTCACCACGCGAACGTCGACGCCCTGGTAGACGCCGTCGTAGAACTTGGCCAGGGCCGGGTAGTCGTCGGTGCGCAGGGTATCGGCGGGTGCCGCCGGAAGATTCTCGTAGCCGGAGATCATCCGTCCGTGGATGTCGTTGACCTGGTAGAAGATCCGCCCGGCGCTGTCGTAGGCGAAGGTATCCAGTGCCACGTAGGGGACGTCGGCGCGCAGGGTGCCGTCCTTCTCGTAGAGCCCGTCGGCGATCGCCCGCGCCGAGGCCAGCAAGGTCCGGTCGTAGGCGGTGTCGGCCACCTCGCGACCGTTCCAGTAGGCGCTCAGGCCGCTCGCCAGGAGCACCAGCAGCAGGAGCAGGGCCAGCCACAGCAGCAGCCTTCCGCGCAGGCTGCCGGCATCAGTCACCCTGCGCCTCCAGCAGGTAGCCGAGGCCGCGGAAGGTGACGATGCGCACGGCGCCGCCTTCCAGCTTCTTGCGCAGGCGGTGGACGTAGATCTCGATGGCGTCGGCGCTGGCCTCCTCGTCCAGGCCGAAGACCTGGGCGGCCAGTTGCTCCTTGCTCATCACCCGCCCCGGACGGGCGATCATCGCTTCCAGCACCGCCTGTTCCCGCGAGGTCAGGGTCAGCGGCTGCTCGTCGAGGCTGAAGCGCCGGGTGCCGAGGTCGTAGACCAGGGCGCCGCAGCGCTGCAACTGTTCGCCACCGAGCACGCTGCGGCGCAGCAGGGCCTTGACCCGCGCCTCCAGCTCGGACAGTTCGAAAGGCTTTGCCAGGTAGTCGTCGGCGCCGAGATTGAGGCCGTGCACCCGGTCCTTCACCTCGCCGCGCGCAGTCAGCATCAGCACCGGCAGGGTCTTGCCGCGCCCGCGCAGGCGCGCCAGCACCTCGAAGCCGTCCATCCGCGGCAGGCCGACGTCGAGGATCGCCAGGGCGTACTCCTCGCTGGCCAGAGCCAGGTCGGCGGCCACCCCGTCCTGCAGCAGGTCTACCGTCCAGCCGGCGCCCTTGAGCGCCTGGACCACGCTTTCGGCGAGCTGCGGATGATCTTCCACCAGAAGGATGCGCATGGACGGTTCTCCACCACCGGATGAGGGCACAAGAGGCGAAGTGTACCGGGGAAAACCCTCCGGTAAATGGCTTCTCTGCCACCGGGGATTGCTGAAAGCCTGGCGAAAGCTTGGCGCCTTAGGATCAGTCGATGGACGGCGCAGATCGTCCGCCAAAACGCCTTGCAGCGTGGTGCTCGGCGTACAAGAACAAGAATCGGAGACCACTGCATGTCGACTTCCCTGCCGCAGGCCGCAAGGTCTGTACGTTCGTCCCGCAGCACCACCCTGACCACCACCGCCGTCGTGCTCGCCAGCATCGCGCCCCTGGGCAACGCCGCCGGCTTCCTCGAAGACAGCAAGGCCAGCCTGGAAACCCGCAACTTCTACATGAACCGCGACTTCCGCGACGGCCCCGGCCAGTCCAAGCGCGAGGAGTGGGCGCAAGGCTTCATCCTCAACCTGCAGTCCGGCTACACCCAGGGCACCGTCGGCTTCGGCCTCGACGCCATGGGCATGCTCGGCGTCAAGCTCGACTCCGGCCGCGGCCGCAGCGGTACCGGACTGCTGCCGAAGGATTCCGACGGCCGCGCGCCGGACACCTACTCGAAACTGGGCCTGACCGCCAAGGTCAAGGCCTCGCAGAGCGAGCTGAAGGTCGGCACGCTGATTCCGAAGTTGCCATCGGTACAACCGAACAACGGGCGGATCTTCCCGCAGATATTCGAAGGCGCGCTGCTCACCTCGAAGGAGATCAAGGACCTCGGCTTCACCGCCGGGCGCCTGGAAAAGACCAAGATCCGCGACTCCAGCGACTCCGAGGACCTCGCGCTGAACGACAAGAACGGCCGCTTCGCCGGGGTCAGCGCCGATCACTTCGACCTCGGCGGACTGGACTACAAGCTCACCGACCAACTCACCGCCAGCTATCACTACAGCAACCTGCAGGACGTCTACCGCCAGCACTTCGTCGGCCTGCTGCACAGCTGGCCGATCGGTCCCGGCGAACTGACCAGCGACCTGCGCTTCGCCCGCAGCACCGACAGCGGCTCGGCCAAGGCCGGCGGCATCGACAACAAGTCGCTCAACGGCATGTTCACCTACAGCCTTGGCAACCATGCCTTCGGCGCGGCCTGGCAGCGAATGAACGGCGACGACGCCTTCCCCTACCTGGAAGGCAGCAACCCGTACCTGGTCAACTTCGTCCAGGTCAACGACTTCGCCGGCCCCAAGGAGCGCTCCTGGCAACTGCGCTACGACTACGACTTCGTCGGCCTCGGCATTCCCGGCCTGACCTTCATGACCCGCTACGTCAAGGGCGACAATGTCGAACTCGCCGGGCAGCGCGGCGAAGGCCGCGAATGGGAACGCAACACCGAACTGCAGTACGTGTTCCAGAGCGGCGCGCTGAAGAACCTCGGAATCCGCTGGCGCAACGCGACCTTCCGTTCCAATTTCACCCGCGACATCGATGAGAACCGCCTGATCGTCAGCTATACCCTGCCGATCTGGTAAGCCAGAACAAGAACTCCACAGGAGCACCGATGATGATGAAACTGTCTTTTCGTCCCCTCGCCTTGGTTGCCGCCGGCCTGCTGCTGGCCGGCGCCGCCGTGGCCGAACCCAAGCGTCCCGAATGCATCGCCCCGGCGTCCCCCGGCGGCGGTTTCGACCTCACCTGCAAGCTGGCGCAGAGCGCCCTGGTCGAGGCCAAGCTGCTGAGCAAGCCGATGCGCGTCACCTACATGCCCGGCGGCGTCGGCGCGGTCGCCTATAACGCGGTGGTCGCCCAACGCCCGGGCGACGCCGGCACCATCACCGCCTTCTCCAGCGGCTCGCTGCTGAACCTGGCCCAGGGCAAGTTCGGCCGCTTCGACGAGAACGCGGTGAAATGGCTGGCCGCCATCGGCACCAGCTACGGCGCCATCGCGGTGCGCACCGACTCGCCCTACAAGAACCTCGACGACCTGGTGAAGGCGCTCAAGGCCGACCCGAGCAAGGTGGTGATCGGCTCCGGCGGCACCGTCGGCAGCCAGGACTGGATGCAGACCGCGCTGATCGCCAAGGCCGCCGGGATCAATCCGCGCGACCTGCGCTACGTGGCCCTGGAAGGCGGCGGCGAGATCGCCACCGCGCTGCTCGGCGGGCACATCCAGGTCGGCAGCACCGACATTTCCGACTCCATGCCGCACATCCTCAGCGGCGACATGCGCCTGCTCGCGGTGTTCTCCGAAGAACGCCTGCCAGAGGCGGCGATGGCCAACATCCCCACCGCCAAGGAACAGGGCTACGACATCGTCTGGCCGGTGGTTCGCGGGTTCTACCTCGGGCCGAAGGTCAGCGACGAAGACTACGCCTGGTGGAAGAACGCCTTCGACCAACTGCTGGCCTCCGAGGACTTCGCCAAGCTGCGCGACCAGCGCGAGCTGTTCCCCTTCGCCATGACCGGCGAGGAACTCGACGGCTACGTGAAGCAGCAGGTCCAGCAGTACAAGCAACTGGCCAAGGACTTCGGCCTGATCCAGTAAGCCAGCCCGCGCGCGGCCGGACCCCGGCCGCGCCACGAGGATCGTCCCATGACCCGTTCCAACCTGTACCAGCGCCTGTTCGCCGGGCTCTGGCTGCTCGCCTGCGTCGGCCTGGCGGTCGCCGGCTGGCGTTACCAGGCGCCGTTTTCCTACGAACCGGTCGGCCCGCGCGCCTACCCGCTGCTCTGCCTGGCGCTGATGGGCGCCGGCCTGGCGTGGCTGATCGCGCGGCCGACGCCGATCCGCCACGCCGAGGACGAACAACCGCTGGGCGGCGCCGTGCTGCTCAAGGTGCTCGCCTGCATCGCCCTGCTGCTGGTGTTCGCCGGCCTGTTCGAAACGCTCGGCTTCATCCTCAGCGCCGCCCTGGTCGGCTCCTGCATGGCCATTCTCTACGGCGCCCGGCCAATCCCTGCGGTGGTCACCGCGAGCCTGCTCGGGATCGGCCTCTACTGGCTGTTCGACCGCGCCCTGGACGTCCCGCTGCCGCTGGGCGTTCTCGACTTCCTGCCGCTGTGAGGACTTCGTGATGGAAACCTTGAACTACCTCGGCCAGGGCTTCGGCGTCGCGATGACGCCGACCAACCTGATCACCGCGCTGATCGGCACCCTGATCGGCACCATCGTAGGCCTGCTGCCAGGCCTCGGTCCGATCAACGGCGTGGCACTGCTGATCCCGGTGGCCTTCGCCCTCGGCCTGCCGCCGGAAACCGCGCTGATCCTGCTCGCCGCCGTATACCTGGGCTGCGAATACGGCGGGCGGATCAGCTCGATCCTGCTCAACAT
This sequence comes from Pseudomonas sp. HMSC076A11, assembly GCF_001810205.1. Classification (NCBI taxonomy): domain Bacteria; kingdom Pseudomonadati; phylum Pseudomonadota; class Gammaproteobacteria; order Pseudomonadales; family Pseudomonadaceae; genus Pseudomonas; species Pseudomonas sp. HMSC076A11. The sequence goes on from NZ_KV800287.1 coordinate 431,039, forward strand.
CCCCGGCGAAGCCTCGACCGTGATGACCACCCTCGACGGCTACCCGATGGCACGCAAGGGCCTGGCCGGCGTGGCCCTGTCGCTGTCGGCCTGGAGTTCGTTCATTGGCGCTTTCATCGCCACCTGCGGGATGGTCCTGTTCGCCCCGCTGCTGGCCAAGTGGGCGATCGCCTTCGGTCCGGCGGAATATTTCGTGCTGATGGTGTTCGCCATCGTCTGCCTCGGCGGGATGGCCGGCGACCGCCCGCTGAAGACCCTGCTGGCGGCGCTGCTCGGGCTGTTCCTGTCGAGCGTCGGGATCGACGCCAACAGCGGCGTGTACCGCTTCACCGGGGACAGCATCCACCTCGCCGACGGCATCCAGTTCGTGGTCCTGGTGCTGGGCCTGTTCTCGGTCAGCGAGATCCTCCTGCTGCTGGAGAAGACCCACCACGGCCAGGAGGCGGTGAAAGCCACCGGACGCATGCTGTTCAACTTCAAGGAGGCCGCCAGCGTATTCCTGGTCAACCTGCGCTGCGGTCTGCTCGGTTTCGTCATGGGCGTACTGCCCGGCGCCGGCGCGACCCTGGCAAGCGCGGTGGCCTATATGACCGAGAAGAAGCTGGCCGGTGCCAAGGGCGAGTTCGGCAAGGGCGACATGCGCGGCCTGGCCGCTCCCGAGACCGCCATCGGCGCCTCCGCCTGCGGCGCCATGGTGCCGATGCTGACCCTCGGCGTGCCCGGCTCGGGTACCACTGCGGTGATGATCGGCGCCCTGACCCTGTACAACATCACTCCCGGCCCGCTGCTGTTCCAGCAGCAACCGGACATCGTCTGGGGCCTGATCGCCTCGCTGTTCATCGCCAACGTCATGCTGATCATCCTCAACGTGCCGATGGTCCGCGTATTCACCCGCATCCTCGCGGTGCCGAACTGGGCCCTGGTGCCGGCCATCGCGATCATCACCGGGATCGGCGTGTACGGCGTGCATGCGACCACCTTCGACCTGTTCCTGATGGTCGGCATCGGCGTGATCGGCTATATCCTGCGCAAGCTCGACTTCCCGCTCTCGCCGCTGCTGCTGGGCTTCATCCTCGGTGGACTGATGGAGCAGAACCTACGCCGCGCGCTGTCGATCTCCAACGGTGAACTGGGCATCCTCTGGTCGAGCCCGATCAGCCTGGTAACCTGGGCGCTGGTGGTGGTAATGCTGCTGTTGCCGCTGGTCCGCGCCTGGCGCCGCCGCGCGGCCCGTCGCGCGACGGGGCTGGCCGATGCCTGAGCGCGTCACCTGGAGGCTGTACTGGGCGACGCCGCTGGTGGGCGCCCTTGGCGGCTGGCTGGCAAGCCTGGTCGGCTGGCCGCTGCCGTGGATGATCGGCTCGCTGCTTGCGGTGATGCTGGTGCGTTGCCTGGCCGACCTGCCGCTGGCCGAAGTGCCGGGGGCACGCAAGTGCGGGCAATGGATCGTCGGCATCGGCATCGGCCTGCACTTCACCCCGGCAGTGATCGAGCAAGTGCTGGCGCATAGCGTGATCATCGTCTTCGGCGCCGTGGCCACCACGCTTTCCAGCGTGCTGGCGATCGCCTTCATGCGCCGCAGCGGCGAGGACCGCGCCACCGCGTTCTTCGCCAGCATGCCCGGTGGTGCCAGCGAGATGGTCAACCTCGGGCAGCGCCACGGCGCGGTGCTCAGCCGCGTCGCCGCAGCGCAGAGCCTGCGCCTGTTGCTGGTAGTGCTGCTGGTGCCGGCGGCGTTCCAGTACCTGCTCGGCGGCGGCCAGCCAGGCCCGCACCAGGCCGCGCCGGTGGACTGGCACTGGCTGGCCCTGCTGTTCCCGGCCGGGGCGCTGGTCGCGCTGGGCTGGCAGAAGTTGCGCCAACCCAATCCCTGGCTGCTCGGCCCGCTGTTGCTGGCGGCCGGCGTCAGCCTCGGCTTCGACCTGCATATCGGCCTGCCGGCCGGTTCCAGCGGCGTCGGCCAATGGCTGATCGGCAGCGCCCTGGGTTGCCATTTCAACCGCAGTTTCTTCCGCAGCGCTCCAGCCTTCGTCAGTCGTACCCTGGTCTGCACGCTGTGGATGATGTTCGCCGCGGCGCTCGCCGCCGAGTTGCTCGGCTGGCTGACCACCCTCGACCACCAGTCGCTGATGCTCGGCATGATGCCCGGCGGCATCGCCGAGCTGAGCCTGACCGCCGAAGCCTTGCAGCTCTCGGTGCCGCTGGTCACCGCCTTGCAGGTACTGAGGCTATTGCTGGTGCTGTTCCTCGCCGAGCCGTGCTTCCGCTACTGGAGGAAGCGCGCCGGCTGATCGAGCCACGCCGCCACACTGGATGTGTGGCGTTTTCCAGCCCGCCTCGTGCGGGCTTTTTTTTCCGGGCGCGGTCAGAGGCACACAGCGGCGCCCACCATGTGAAGAGCTGGGCGACAGCGGCCTTCAGAGGTCCGGCAGCGACCAGTCGATAGGCGTCTTGCCGTTCTGCTCGAGGAACTTGTTGGTGCGGCTGAAGTGGCCGTTGCCGAGGAAACCGCGGTAGGCCGACAACGGCGACGGGTGCGCCGACTTGAGAATCAGGTGGCGCTGCGGGTCGATCAGCTTCTGCTTGCTCTGCGCGTGGCTGCCCCAGAGCAGGAACACCAGGCGCTCGCAACGCTCGTTGACCACCTCGATGACGCGGTCGGTGAACGGCTGCCAGCCGGCATTGGCGTGGGAGCCGGCCTTGGCCTGCTCGACGGTCAGGGAGGTATTGAGCAACAGCACGCCCTGCTCCGCCCAGCGCTGCAGGTAGCCGTTGTTGGGAATCGGGATGTTCAGGTCGCGGTTGAGTTCCTTGTAGATGTTCTGCAAGGACGGCGGCGTCGGCACGCCGGGCTGCACCGAGAAGCACAGGCCGTGGGCCTGGCCTGGTCCGTGGTAGGGATCCTGGCCGATGATCACCACCTTGACGTTCTCCAGCGGCGTGGTGTTCAGCGCGTTGAAGATCAATGGCCCGGGCGGAAAGATCACCTTGCCGGCGGCCTTCTCCTGGCGCAGGAACTCGCCCAGTTGCTTCATGTAGGGCTTGTCGAATTCCTCGCGCAGCGCTTCCTTCCAACTCGCCTCGAGCTTGATGCGGTCGTCGTTATCGGTCATGGAACCCCCTGTCTCGGTACTGAAAAAGTCGTCCGGCCTTTTTCAGAAGGTCGCCGACAGCCTGTGGCCGCGGAACCGTAGAAAAGCCCGCCGCGCTTGTCAATCTCGGGACAGGCGGGCCTCTTCCACCGGATACTTCACGCGCACCCGGTTGCGGTACAGGCACTCGCTGGCCAGCAGGGTGCCGGCCTGGCCCTTTTCCCGGATGTCGCGCCAGATCTCGTTGAGCCTCAGCACCGCATCGCCGTCGCGGACAAAGCGCTGGGCCCTCTCATAGACGTGGTAGCGCACAGGGCGCGGCGCGCTGCACAGCAGTTCGCCTTCCAGTTGGTGGGCGGCGATATGGAAGCGCAGCTGGAAGGTATCCGCCGTCGGATTGTGCAGCACCAGGTCGATGAAGTTGTAGAAGATCGCCGCGCCCGAGCCGAACGGCAGGATCCGTCCCTCGTCGGGAAACGGGTCGAAGCTGTGGTTGGCCCGCTCCACCACGCGCAGCGGGGAATGCAGGGCCATCCAGTGGATCAGGTTGCTCAGTTGGCAGATGCCGCCGCCGATTCCGCTGCGCGCCTCGCCGAAGGACAACTCCATACCTTCGACGAAGCCACGCCGGGCGCTGGGCCGACCGACCAGCCGGCAGAACGAGAAGTACTCGCCGGGGCCGATGCTCACGCCGTTCATGCAGTCCACCGCCAGGCGCAGGTTGACCACCTTGTTGCGTTGCAGGGCGAGGTCGCTGTCGCCGAGGCGGCGGATCAACTTCGAGGTGTGCTTGATGTAGCGGTACGGCAGGCGCTCGTCGACCGATGGCAACCGCACGTAGCGACGGCCGCCAAGACGCCAGCGGCAGTGCCGCCAGAGACGTCGTTGCCAGACCCGCAGCCAGTAGAGCCAGGGGTGGTAGAGCGATAGGGGTTTGCGCATCGACGATCCTTGTCGGTCTCGGCCCACGGGCAGGATGCAGCATTATGCCCGGAGCACTAGCCCTGGTGCAGCGCCCGGTAGTGACTGGGCGCCATGCCCACCACCTTGCGGAACAGCCGCGAGAAGTAATAGGGATCGGCGTAGCCGAGCTGCTCGGCGATCTGCCGCACCTCCAGCGCGCCCTCGTCGAGCAGGCGGCAGGCATGGGCCATCTTCATCTGGATGAAATCCTGGATCGGCGCCTGGCCGGTCAGGGCGCGATAGGTCTTGGCGAAATGGAAGCGCGACAGCTTGAACTGCGCCGCCAGCTCGTCGAGGTTGAGGCTGTCGTGCAGGTGCGCGCGCATCAGCGCCTGCACCGCGTCGATGTCCAGCACCCGTCCGGATTTCAGGCTGGCCCGCGCCGGACGCACCGCCAGCGAGGTGAGCAGGCCCTGCAACAGGTGCGCGGCATGGATGAAGTGCGGCAGGCTGAGGCCCTGGCGACGCAGCGCCAGCAGCGCATCGAACTCCGCCAGCAGGCGCGGCTGCATGCCCAGGCGCAGGCGCGGGGCGCTGCCCAGCGGACGCAGGAAATCCTCCGCCAGTCCGCCTTCGAAATGTACCCAGTAGATGCTCCAGGGCCGCTGCGAGTCGGCGCCGTAGGCATGTTCCCGGCCCTTGGGCAGGACCAGCAGGTCGCCGCCGCCGACCTCGACGCGCTCGCCGGCACACTCCAGCCAGCCGCGTCCGGCCCGGCAGTAGATCAACAGGTTGTCGTCCGGCGCGCGCCGCTGCATGTGGTGGCCATGCGCCTCCGGATAGTAACCGAGGGCCAGCGGGTAGCAGGCCTGGCCGAGCGGATGGCGGGCCAGGGCGCGACGCAGGCGGGGCGGCGTGATGAAACGCACACCCTGGTTGGGCAGGGGCCAGGCGGAGGTCTGTACGGAACGCTTCACGGCGACGCGACTCGGTAGTCTGAATCCCAAGATCGTCCATCCCTTGCGCAAGATCGTCAATCCACAGGCGGCTTGCGGCCGGCTATAACGACTCAAAACAACATCCCGGTCCACCGGGAAGCGGAGGCGACGATGGCCAAGGCAATCCCCCAGCTGATCGACGGCGAATGGCGCGGCAGCCGTTCCCGCGAGCTGGTCGAAGTCACCGATCCGGCGACCCAGGACGTCCTCGCGCTGGCGCCGAAGGCCACCGCCGACGAGATCGAGCAGGCCATCGCCAGCGCCCAGCGCGCCTTCGAGACCTGGCGCGAAGTCCCGGCTCCCGAGCGAGCGCGGTTGATGCTGCGCTACCAGCACCTGCTCAAGGAACACCACGACGAACTCGGCGAACTGCTGGCCCGGGAGACCGGCAAGAACCTCGCCGATGCCAAGGGCGACGTGTGGCGCGGCATCGAGGTGGTCGAACACGCCGCCAACGTGGCCAGCCTGATGATGGGCGAGACGGTGGAAAACGTCGCCCGCGAGATCGACACCGCCAGTTGGATCCAGCCCCTCGGCGTGTGCGCCGGGATCACCCCGTTCAATTTCCCGGCGATGATCCCGCTGTGGATGTTCCCGC